>NZ_JASDDF010000004.1:0-164700 GCF_030407535.1 Pseudoalteromonas sp. APC 3224
ATTCGAAAATAAACGCAATTGGCTATTTTATAATTTTTACTGATTAATAAATGCCAAAAATTAACAACGCACTTTTTATTTAAGGTAAGCCATATGATCAAAACACGTTGTTTTACTCAATTTAATTTGATTAGTATCACGTTTCTACTTTTATTAGCCGGTTGCTCAGACAGTGAAGTCAGCACACAAAAACAAAACGAACCACGTGCGGTAAAACTGATAACCATAGGTGATGAGTCGCAATCAAAAACGCTCACCTACCCCGCCACTATCGACACTATAAATAGCTCAAAGCTTGCTTTTCAGGTTAGCGGAAAGTTAGAAGCGCTCAACGTTATTGCTGCACAAAACGTAAACAAAGGCGATGTAATTGCTGTATTAGAACAACGAAACTTTATTAATGAGGTCAAGTCGAGCAAAATTCAGTTTGAAACAGCCGATAATGATTACCAACGTGGTTTGAAGCTCGTTAAAGATGGGGTTATTTCACAACGTGATATAGAGCAACTAAAATCTAAAAAAGAAGTAGCCGAATCACAATATGACTCAGCGCAGAAAGCATTATCTGACAGTAAAATTATAGCGCCTTACGATGCCATTGTTGCAGAAGTACCGGTAAAGCAGCTTGAAAACATAAGTGCTGGGCAACACGTTGTTACTTTATTTGGTAAAGGTGAAATGGAAGCGGTGGTAAATATTCCCGCGTCTATTGTGGCCACAGTAGATTCTAAGCAGAACAATGTAGCCTCAGTAATTTTACAAGATGTATCAACTGCTCCCATTCCTGCAACATTTAGACGAGCCAATTTAGAAGCCGACTCAGCGAGCCAAACCTATGAAGTACGATTTGCCTTTGCTGTACCAAATAACCTTAATATATTGCCTGGCATGAATGCTAGTCTAAAAATCACCCGTGAAAGCAGCTCAAATACAACTCGCTTACTAGTGCCAACCTTTGCTATTTTTGAACAAAACGGAGAACACTTTGTATGGACGGTTGACGCTCAAACTATGCAAGCTTTTAAAACCCCCGTTACTATTGAAAATGGCATAGGTGAACAACTCATTGTCACTGACGGTTTAAGTGCTGGCGATGTAATTGTTGGTGCTGGTGCAAACTATGTAACTGAGGGTATGAAAGTACGTCCTTGGACTAAAGCATAGGAGCGCAGTAATGGATTTAGCAAAATGGACAATCAATAATAAGTTAATTAGTACCATACTCATTATTTTAACCCTGGGATTTGGTTTTTCATCCTATAAAAACATGCCTCGCTTTGAAGACCCCGAATTTATAATTCGAACCGCGCAGGTGTTTGTTTCGTATTCAGGTGCAAGCCCACTAGAAGTTGCAAAAGAGGTCACTGAGCCGCTAGAGCGTGCTATTCAAGAACTGCAAGAAGTTGATACTATATCATCTACCTCATCTACGGGCTTATCTGAAATTAAAGTAGAGATTAAATCAGAGTTTTCCCCGACTAAATCTGAGTTGCAAGTTATTTGGACTAAGCTCAGAAACAAAATAAATGACACACGTCCAACATTACCGCCTGGTACTGGCACACCACAAGTTTATGATGATTTTGGTGATGTATATGGCTTAAGCTATTTAATAACCTCCGAAGGATACTCACCCGACGAGTTACATGCCTACGCTAAAGATTTGCAAAGTGACATTTTACAAGTAGAGGGCGTAGCCAAAGTTGCTATGACAGGCGTGCAGCAAGAAGGCATATTTGTAGAAATAGCCCGTGAAGAGTTAGCCTCTTTAGGCGTGTCTATTAATAATATTTACGGCATTTTAGATGAGCAAAACGCTGTATTGAGCGCTGGTAACACTCAAATTGGCGATCAACGTATTTTTATCGACCCTACCGGAGAAATAAACTCCGTTGATACCATTAAAAATCTATTGGTTAGTGCCAGCGGTGAAGGTAAAACAATTTATCTTAAAGATATTGCCAATGTATACCGTGGCTTTCAAAGCCCAGCAACCAAGTTAGTCCGTTATAACTCTAAACCTGCAATTTCACTTGGGGTCGCCAGTGTCTTGGGTGCTAATGTGGTTAAAGTATTTGACCGCGTTGATGACAAAGTAAAACAAACTGAAAACCTCAGACCGCTGGGTATCACAGTGCATGAGTTTTACCACCAAGGTAAAGTAGTACAAGATTCAGTCGACAACTTTGTAGTGAATGTTTTAGTCGCACTGGTGATCGTAATGGTTACCCTGCTGCTATTTATGGGTTTGCGCTCAGGAATTATTATTGGCGCCGTATTACTGCTAACCATTTTTGCGACCCTTGCTACCATGGATTGGAGCGGCATACCTATGCATCGAATTTCTCTTGGTGCGCTGATTATCGCGCTAGGCATGATGGTTGATAACGCTATAGTTGTGACCGAAGGGATTTTAGTTGGTACACAAAAGGGCCGTAAAAAGTTAGAAATTGCTAGCGAAGTCGTCAAGCAAACTAAGTGGCCACTACTGGGTGGTACCTTGGTAGGCATTGTTGCTTTTGCGCCTATTGGTCTTGCCCCAGGTGATACCGCTGAATTTACCGGTCATTTATTCTGGGTTATTTTAATTTCTCTATTATACAGCTGGTTATTTGCCATTACCCTAACCCCCTTATTTTGTTATTGCTTGTTTAAAGAGCAAGATAACGACACCTCAGGCTCAGCGAAGCCAAATAAACTTATGGCACTTTATCAATCGGTAGTGGTGTCGGCACTGCATCATCGCTGGCTCAGTATTGCCGTTGTAGTTGCCACCTTTAGTGTGTCTATGTGGGGATTTCAATTTGTAAAATCAGGATTTTTTCCAGCTTCTACCACACCACAAATGGTGGTTGATTTTTGGCTACCGCAAGGTACCGATATTGAAAAAACCAAAAGAGATATGCTCAAGTTAGAGAAATTTGTAAAGCAACAAAATGGCGTTGAAGGTATACAAACGCTTATTGGCGGCGGCGGGCTTCGCTACATGCTTATTTATGGTAGTGAGTCACCAAACAGCTCTTACGGGCAAATTTTAGCTAAAGTCGATGACTACAAAAAGCTAGATAAACTTTTACCTACCGTACAAAATTACATTGACGATAACTTTGTCGATGCTCAAGGCAAAGCATGGCGCTTTGTAATGGGCCCAGGTGGGGGCTCTAAAATAGAAGCCACATTTAAAGGGCCAGACCCAGATGTATTAAGAGAGCTAGCAGCACAGGCAAAAGGAGTATTAATTGATGATGGCGGCGCCTTGTCTATTAAAGATACATGGCGACAACGCATTAGTGTTATTGAACCACAGTACTCAGCCATTAATGCGCAGCGCGCTGGTGTAACGCGTAAAGCGGTTGCTGAAGCCTTACAGCAGAACTTTTCTGGTCAAGTGGTTGGACAGTATCGTGAAGGTGAAGAGCTCATTCCTATTATTGTTAGAGCACCACAATCGGAACGTGTCGACATAAACGATATTGGCAACATTCAGGTACAAAGCAATATCACTGGTGAAACACTGCCCCTAGCGCAAGTAACCAATGGGTTTAAAACCGTCTGGCGCGATGGCATTTTAAAACGTGAAGACCGCGAATGGACTATAAAAGCTCAAGCGGATCCTCTGCCGGGTGAACTAGCCTCAGAGTTATTTAATCGGGTAAGGCCTAAAATAGAAGCCATTGACCTTCCTCAAGGGTATCGACTTGAATGGGATGGCGAATACGGACAATCGAAAGAGTCTAACGAAATGTTGGCCTCAACTATTTCAATGGGCTTTTTAGCCATGGTGCTGATTGTTATTGTGTTATTTAATGCTTTAAAACAACCAATTATTATTTGGCTTGTTGTGCCATTAGCCTTAATTGGTGTTGTGTTTGGGCTGGTAACCACACAAATACCACTAGAGTTTATGGGTATATTAGGATTACTGTCGCTCTCAGGTTTGTTAATTAAAAATGCCATTGTATTAGTAGATCAAATGGACATGGAAATTCGCCAAGGTAAACCTGCATATAATGCCATTATCGACTCGGCAAATAGTCGGGTAAGACCGGTAATGATGGGCACACTAACCACGGTGTTAGGGGTTATTCCACTGTATTTTGATGCATTTTTCCAATCAATGTCTGTGGTTTTAGTATTCGGGTTACTGTTTGCTACCTTGCTTACATTAATCGTAATACCTGTTCTATACGCCATTTTTATGAATGTTAAACAAGACGAACAGGCAACTAATTAAACGCCAACAAAAATATGGCCATGCTTAGTAGTAAGTCATGGCCTTTTTATAAGCTTTGAGCAAAATAATTCATATAATTATCACAATTAACTTTTAAAAAATACTGCATATACAACATACCTTTCAAACCTTATAGCTGCTAAAAACGCCCTCAGATACGGTTATTCTTTTTCAAAATAAACATT
This sequence comes from Pseudoalteromonas sp. APC 3224, assembly GCF_030407535.1. Classification (GTDB taxonomy): domain Bacteria; phylum Pseudomonadota; class Gammaproteobacteria; order Enterobacterales; family Alteromonadaceae; genus Pseudoalteromonas. The sequence goes on from NZ_JASDDF010000004.1 coordinate 4,420, forward strand.
TTAATTTTAGTATTTTATAAATTTAAATAAGCATTGAAGCGGATATTTTTTTAAGGCATTAATTATCACTTTAAGTTCTAGCTTCAAGTATTAACATAGCCGGAGTTCTATTATGTGGTGAGGCTAAGAATTCATTGCATAGTAATGCATTAAGATTCATTCATTAAATTAACTATTCAAATTTATCAAATAAATAACATATCAAGTGCAGTCTATGTGTCTTCTATTTAGTCATACAAACGATAAATGTAAAAACAGCTTTATTTCAAATCAAAATTTTAAAAACTAGGCATTCTCATGTTATCAAAACGCATAATTCCTTGTTTAGATGTAAAAGACGGCTAAGTCGTTAAAGAAGTTAAATTTAAAGGCCACGAAGTGGTTGGCGATGTACTTACCCTAGCTAAAGCTTACAGCAAAGTCGGTGCTGATGAACTGGTGTTTTACGAGATCAGTGCAAGTGTTGAAAAACGCCTACTCGATGTCAATTTGGTGGAAAACATTGCCCGCCATATCGATATTCCATTTTGTGTAGCCGGTGGTATTAAATCGGTGGCCGATGCAGCTCGTGTGCTTGAACGTGGCGCTGACAAAATCAGTATTAATAGCCCTGCTATTGCGCGTCCAGAGCTAATTAAAGAATTACATGATGAGTTTGGCAAGCAGTCTGTAGTTGTTGGCATTGACAGCTTTTTTGACGAAACAACCGGTGAATATCTAGTTTATCAGCTTACTGGCGATCCTAATGCGTCAAGCCGCACCCGTTATAAAACCGAAGAATGGGTTAAACGCGTACAAGACTTAGGTGCAGGCGAAATCGTTTTAAGTTGTATGAACCAAGATGGTGTTCGCAACGGTTACGACAACGAGCAACTCAGCAAAATACGCCAGCTGTGTGATATTTCTTTAATCGCCTCAGGCGGTGCAGGCAGCATGCAAGATTTTGTTGATGTATTTCAACAAAGCCAAGTAGATGGTACGCTCGCAGCCAGTGTTTTTCACAAAAACGTGATAAAAATCGGTGAACTAAAACAATTTTTAATCGATAACCAAGTGGCAGCAAGACTATGCAAGTAACCTTAGAAAACCAAACTCAAGTTGCTTTCGCTAAAAGCGAGATGATCCCTGCCATTGTTCAAGATGTCCGCTCTGGCGTAATTTTAATGCAAGGCTTTATGAACAGCGAAGCGCTAAAAGCTACACTGCGTCACTGTTCGCAGAAGACTTAAGCCGTAGCTGTCAAAAAGTAGGTAAAGAAGGTGTAGAAGTGGCACTTGCAGCAATGAAACACGATAACAATGAACTTACAACGAATCGGCCGATTTGTTGTATCACCTTGTTGTACTATTACAACGACAAGGGTTAGAGCTCACTGGTGTAGCTGCTTGCCTACAAGGTCGTCATAAGTAAATATAACGATTACTGTGTGCGCCATTATTTGGCGCACATCGTTATAAAAAGCCATAATTTTTCTTTTTTAATTCAGACTCTCAATAGCATTTATTCTCTACCTTAGGTATCCTTGGTAGCAATTACAAAAGGATAGCGCACTATGAAAACTTATATATCGCTTATACTCACGGGCCTTATTTTATCTGGCTGTAGCAGTTTAACCAGTGAACAAAAAGCCAAATTAGACAGCTTAACGCCCTGTGAAAAAATGGATGGCTTAATAACCGAATTCGATAATCGCTTTGATGCGTTAAAAGACACTAAAGTACAAAACTCATATTTCGATGTGTGGACTGCAAAGTACAACGTTTTTGGCGATAACTGCCAAGTGACTAGTTTTAACAATCAAACTGTGACCTATCAATGCCAAGAAAGCTACAAAGATCAACAGCAAGCGGTAGCTATGCATCAACAAGCAATTGAACTCACTCGCCAATGTTTAACTAAAACAAACAACTGGTTAGAAACACAAAAAGAGTCAGAAACGTCGCTGCGTACCACCTTTGTACTTGATGATAAGTCGCCGGTTATTTCTGTTTATACCAGCAAAACGTTATCAAAAATTAAAACTTGGTCGACCTCTTTAGAAGTAGGAAAGGCCGTCGCCACTAAATAATGACGAGAGAATGTATGCGCCAAACACCCAGTAAACAATCCACTCATTTAAAAACAGACTGTATCGGTGAATGTTATAGAATGAATGGCTACTGTACTGGGTGCGGTCGCACCAGCGACGAAATATTCGACTGGATTATTTTAACTGACGAACAAAAGCAAGCAATATTGGCCTCCCCTCGTGAAGATGCTAAAAAAGACTAGCTTAAATTTTTAACCGTTAAGGCGCATTACGCTGTGATGGGTCACGTTTAAAATCTTTGCTTAACTGCTTAGGATCTAACGCTTCACGTTGTTTGCTAGCACCTTCTGCCCACCAAATTAATTGATTAAAGGTGCGCGAAAAATAGCTATCCCACGATGTTTGCTCTGCCCTATTGTTTGCTTCACCACTTTCAATAAACACATCTTGCGCTTTTGGTACATGGATCATTGCTGATACCGGTAAACAACCCAGTTCACTTAAAAAGCTGCGCATGCCAACAGCAGCACGTACGCCGCCCCACTGCCCTGCAGAATAAGTAACAATCGCGCTAGGTTTATAACCAAATAAAGAACTACCAAAGTGATTTAGCAAATTAGCGAGTGCCGGACTCATAGAATGATTATATTCAGGGCTTACCATAACAAAGCCATCGCTGGCTTTAATTTTTGCCGCTAAGGCATCAAGCTGTTTAGGTACCTCAGCCTGCAAATAAGCAAAGTGCGGTTTAAACACAGGGTCTAAATCATAATCGAGCGGATCAATAAGCTCTATTTCATGCTCAGAGTAATGCTCAAGCAAACAACGCTCACATGCTTTCGCTACCCTTTCCCCTAAACGCGCAGGCTTAGGTGGGGTACTTTTTCTAACCGAACCGAGAAAAATTAAAAACTTCATGTATCGGCACTCCTTTTTAATTGCAAAAATAAATACCTCAAAAAAGTTTGAGGTATTTACTGTACGATTTAGGCCTTATCGAGCGCTTGGCTTACATCGGCAATAATATCGTCAATGTTTTCAATACCCACCGATAACCGAATTAAATCGCGGCTAACGCCCGCATTGGCTAGCTCTTCATCATTTAATTGGCGGTGCGTGGTCGATGCAGGATGACACGCCAGCGATTTAGCATCGCCAATATTTACCAAACGTAAAATCATGTTAAGGGCATCAATAAACCGCGTACCCGCCTCTAAACCACCGGCAATACCAAAACTTAAAATACCTGACGCTTTACCATTGGTAATTTTTTGGCTCATTTCGTTATACGGGCTTGATTTTAAACCCGCATAATTAACCCAAAGCACCTTAGGATGGCTCTCTAAATATTCAGCAATTTTTTGCGCGTTTTCGCAGTGGCGATCCATTCTTAGCCCTAACGTTTCAAGGCCAATTAAAATATCAGAAGCGTTTTTAGGCGCAAGCGCCGCACCGGTATTTCTAAGTGGTACAACGCGGCAACGCCCAATAAACGCCGCCTCAGCAAACGCATCGGTATACACTACATTATGGTACGACGGATCAGGCTCATTCATCATCGCAAAACGGGTTGCATTGGCTTTCCAGTCAAACTTGCCCGAATCAACAATCATGCCGCCAATCGCGGTTCCATGACCGTTAATGTATTTAGTGAGCGAGTGCACCACAATATCGGCACCTAACTCAAATGGACGACACAGATACGGCGTAGCCACGGTGTTATCTACAATTAAAGGCACCCCTTTACTGTGGGCAATTTTCGCAAGGCGAGCAATATCAACAATATTCCCAGCAGGATTACCAATTGACTCGCAAAAAACCGCACGGGTGTTTTCATCAATCGCGTTTTCAAAACCGTCAAAATCATCGGCTTTAATCATTCGCGCTTCTATACCTTGGCGCGGCAAGCTGTGAGCAAATAAATTATAAGTGCCACCATACACTTGGCTGGTGCTTACAATATTAGTGCCCACTTCACATAAACATTGAATCGCATAGGTAATCGCCGCCATACCCGAGGCCACAGCCAACGCACCAATGCCGCCTTCCATCGCGGCAATACGCTGCTCAAGTACCGCATTGGTCGGGTTCATTATGCGGGTATAAATATTACCCGGCACTTTTAAATCAAATAAATCAGCGCCATGCTGGGTATTATCAAAGGTGTACGAAGAGGTGTTATAAATTGGCACCGCCGCCGATTTAGTGGTGGCTTCAGATTCATAACCATGGTGCAACGCTAAAGACTCAAGTTTCATAATTTATTCCTTCAATATAGTTACATCTAACGTAGCATTTAATGGTTACAAAGTGCACATGAAATATACTAAAGAATGTTGAAGTAATTTGATTGAATGCTGTATCTAGGTAAGTGTTAAAACTATCGTTTGCTCATATATTCAAGAAAATGAGCCAAGCGCGCATATTACTCTTCTAAGCGTTGCTTAAATAAAATAAAAAACTTAGTGATAGTAATATGTTAGATAATTTGTTAAAACTATATAAAATAGAAAAGTGAGCGCGACATTGGCAGAGATATGCGCGATGAGCGTACTATTAAATTGTTAGTTTCCTGTCGAGGTTTCGTGAAAAAATTTGCTCTTGCTATATCAATTTTGGCCTTAGTTGTTTTCTATTTTATTCCAAAAGAACATAGTGAAATTGAAAAGTTTAGCGATAAAAATGATAGTAAAAACGCTGTTTCTAAAGACTTAAAGCGCAAAGAAAAATCAACGATTGAAACTGATATAGGTGTTAGTGAACTTGCATCCGCAGAAGAATTCTTACTTGAAGCAAAAGAAATACGTCGTTGCAGCGCAATACCCAAAACTCAAGATGAACTTGATAAATGGATGAGCAAAGTAAATGAGGTGGGTGAGCCCTACGAGTATATCGAAGATGTTTTGTCTCGTTTTGAGCGCTGTTCACAATTTAATTTTATATCTGATGATTTTGTTGAATTACTTTTTAAAGCAATTGAATTAGGTTCCGATAATGCCGTAGCAGAGTTATGGGCTGTTTCGGATAGAGAATATTTTCAAAGTAAAGGCTTAGATGAATTAAGCAGAGAAGACACAATAAAGCAAAGAGTTAAATTTAATAAATTGAAATACCGCCTTTCCGAAAGTGTTGCTTTGACTGGTGGAGAGCAGTCAATATTAAGGCTGGTAAAAGAGTATCAAAATTACGATCCTGACACTGGAAACCCAAACTATTTAAAAGTCATAGCATATGCAGACTTTGGGTTAAAAATAGTAGAGGATAACGATATTTACTTGAAATTAGATTTTATCAAGCATCGTATTCATCAAAATATGGAATTTCAAGATATTGAACAGGCGCAAATGCTAACTGAAAAGTTGTTGAATAAGTTTGGTGAAAATGGAAACTAACAAATCACTTAAAAGGACAAATAACAGTTGGCTGTTTGCTCCTTCGTCGCCTATTTTAGCCAACAATTATTTGCCTCTTAGTGAGGCGTTAGTTTTTTTAACCTTAGCCCCTTTATTTAAATGAAAAACGACATTCCTAAAAAAAGAACTGCACAATCCATAGTAAGACTGGTCCTTCAAATCTTGGTTCACGCTATGGCTATAATCCTCTTTTCTTCTGGCGTCATGGGCCTATTTTTGACCCCTGGATACGAGGCTGGGCTCATTTCTCCAGAGGATCAAAACCATCTCAGAGTCTTTTGGGCGGTCCCTATAATCATGTCTCTTGGAATTCACTACGGTCTTTATTTATTTTATCATAGCAAGGGCTCGGAGGAAAAAGAGAAGAGTATTCTTCTTCTCAGAGGAATCGCTATCTGGATGACTATTGCTGCGCTTGTTCGAGTTTTCTCCTTTGTCGCTTTGGGTGATCCAATGCCTAGGTTGGTTCCTATTATTGTCGAATCTGCTTTTCTCCCCCTCTTGTGGTTCTTAAGTAGTAGTTCAGACGACAAAAACTAACAAATGAATTGAGAAGGATTGCAAGGGGCGCATTTTTCTCTAAAATTTGTCTTGGTTTGAAAAGAGGTTGCCTTTAATAAAGTTCAGTGTTCCCCTTGCAACCTCTCATTCAGACGTTATCTGTCAGGTGACTTATGAGTTTTGATCAGCAAGGTTGGATAAAGTTTTCTAGTTTAGGGGTAGTTAAGTTTGAGAAGTGCGAATTTAAAGAAGAGTTAATAAAAAAGTGTGGTGGTAACGAAGATATAGCTTGGGTTGTATATCATCATAACGGGTCGCAATCATTAAAATGGATGAACTCTAAAATACCAGCTTTAGGTAATAAGTCGCCAAGATCTATGATTACCAATAAACTTGAATCGTTAAAGAAAGTTCTATGGTCATTTCCTAGTTAAACAGCTAACAAACACTTTAAATGGAATAAAAATTTATGTACAAAGTTGGCGTTGTTATATTTGATGATTTCACAGATGTAGACTTTTTTCTTATGTATGACTTGCTTGGCCGAACAACCGATAGTTGGACGGTTAGTATACTGGGAACTAAACCAGAACATAATTCCCACCTTGGTATGAAAGTTATAACTGACGGACATATTTCAGAGGTAACGAATCAAGATGTCGTTCTTATCACAAGTGGCAAACGCGGTATTCCAGCAGCTATGAAAGATACTAGCTTTATGTCAGCGCTGAATCTTGACCCAAATAAGCAGTTAATTGGGTCGATTTGTGCGGGATCATTTATACTGCATGAGCTCGGTTTACTAAAAGGTAAGTCGATAACAACAAATCCTGATGCTAAGAATGTACTGCAAAGCATGGGAGGAGACGTTCAGGACCTTCCTCTGGTGATAGAAGGCAACATAGCCACTGCTGGAGGTTGTCTTTCACTGATATATCTAATTGGATGGCTGGCAGAGCGGCTCTTTGACTCCAATAAACGTAAAAGTATACAAAATCAATTAATTCCAGCAGGACAGTTAGAACTTTTTGAAGAGCTCATTGCCACAACTATTCAGTCAGCTGAGCTGAAAAATTCGCATAGCAAGTGACTAAGGCTATGAACGTTCGCAATTGGCGTTTTCTACCAAATCGTTAATGCAAAACACTAATAATTGAGGTTGCCTTTGTTTACTGAGCTTCACTGTAATCGTTCTAAGTAAGAAGTGACTACCCATGTTACGTTTAACATTTCCCCGTCATCACGCCCTGAAAACAAGGTATTGCTGAGTAATGTATTTCATGGATGAAATACAAGGCGTAACTTCGCCAAGGATGGTGAATATACGCAGCTTACGTTCAAGCAATGGTTTATTTGAAGGATAAAGTGCGATGTTCAGGTGCGCTGATAGCTTGCAGAGAGGGGCAAGCTTCAACCCTCTTTGGCTGCCGTCGCCAGTGCGACAAAACCTCGAATAAGGTTTGTTGAGTCATTTACATCTAAGCCTTCAATTAACAAAAAAATCAATCGATAATGCAACACATCAATATTAGCTAAAGCATAAGTGAAAAGCACAGTGTTGTTTTTTAGAAACGCAGCGTCTCTTCGCCATCTTCGTAAATCAATGATTTCATAATCTAATTTTACAAAGAGAAATAAATGAGTACCTAAATCATTTAACTCTTGAATATCATCAGCACTCTCCCCATTTCGTTTCTATAGTAACTTTCAAGTAACGACAGCCTTGCATTTATTGATATAAATCAGAATTTTAGGGCTTAGGGCTTAGGGTTTAGGGCTTAGGGTTTAGGGTTTAGGGTTTAGGGTTTAGGGTTTAGGGTTTAGGGTTTAGGGTTTAATATAATGTCGAATTCACCATCACTTCGCACGTAAATAAGGCTTTCATCATCATCGTTGAAAGAAAGTTGATGAGCATGTAGGCCATTTGAACCAAAATAACTACCGGGTTTAAGTGTCTTTAAGCTACTTTGTGTTTGATAGGCTATCTTTCCTTTGATTAATACAGCGTGCAGTGTATTTGCTTTACTGCTCAGTGCTGCTGATACACCTGGTGGAAATTTGAGAAGTGCACCTCTAAATTCACCCTCTTCAAGGCTACCCCACAAATAGGTTATTTTGACGCCCGTTTTAGTCATCGACTCTTTAGCGACTATATCTGACCAAACACTATTTTTGGTATGCATATTAAAAGGTCTTTCACCATTATCAAAGGCGTTTTGTGATGACTTCACCAGATATGGACCAGTATTTATTTCAATAAAAGCAACGCTTTGTTTGTCATTCGCCGTCGTGATGTGTACTTCACCTGCAGGTTGAATCCAATATGAACCGGTTGGTAGCCATATATTGGCAGCATTGGGGTCATCGTTATGAAGCTCTCCATCAATAACAACCCCCCTGTAGGAGATATTGTGAACATGTGGGGGTGAGGAAAAGCGCTTTGGAAATTTTAGAAGAATACCCGCTGGCATATCTTTAGTTCTATCTCCCCATAAGTCTGCGGCGCTTGGACCTTTGTCACCTCTGGCGGGGTTTAAGTAGCCCCAATTAAGTTCTTCTGCGGATACAACACGAAAACTCTCTTGATTTGCAGTTACCTTCGTTACTATCGTCAGTGAAAGAAGCACGATCAGTTTGCTAATAATTTTCATCTAAAGCTCCATTATGTTCAGTTAAATCTATTTCAATAACCTGAGTTGTTTACGCCCTATCAAACGTATCGACGCTAAATTTGCTAATAATTGATGCTAAACAAGTCATAACGAGTTCACTGTTATTTGCATCAAGCGCATAAGGGTGTGGATCTGTAAATTGTTTTGGGGTGAGCCAAAGGGGTCAAATCTTGACTTCAGACATTATAACTCCTGACCGTCTGCTCATGATATTTTGCTGCCAATCGTTAATACAAAACACTAATCATAATTGAGGCTGCCTTTGTTTACTGAGCTTCACTGTAATCGACCTAAGTAAAAAGTGACTACCCATGTTACGTTTAACATTTCCCCGCCATCACGCCCTGAAAATAAGGTATTGCTGAGTAATGTATTTCATGGATGAAATACAAGGCGTAACTTCACCAAGGATGGTGAATATACGCCGCTTACGTTCAAGCAATAGTTTATTTGAAGGATAAAGCGTGATGCTCGGGTGCGCTGAGAGTGTCCAGAGAGGGACCAGCGGCAGCCCCTCTTTGGCTGCCGTCGCCAGTGCGACAAAACCTCGAATAAGGTTTATTTAATCATTTACATCTAAGCCTTTAATTAACAAAAAACAACCAATCAATCAATTATGCAAAACATCAATATTAGCTAAAGCATGTGTGAAAAGCACAGTGTTGTTCTTCTAAAAGCGCAGCGCCTCTTAGCCCTCTTTGTGCATAAATCACTAAAAGACCTTATTAAACAAAGAGAAGTGAATGAGGAGTAAATGAGAAACCAAAACCACCAAACAACCTTGTTTTATATCTTCCTCTAAAAGCGCAGCGTCTCCTCGCCCTCTTTGTACATAAATCACTAAAAGACCTTATTTAACAAAGAGAAGTGAATGGGAGGCTTCGGGCTCCGAGGCGCGAGTAAAATGCTAATGCCCATAAATACGCGATATGAAATCGCTGCTACTAAAGACATTTACTGATAAAAACAATTTTTTCACCACAGATAATCTCGAGGCGCTTTGCGCTACACAGAGGTGGATTGATATCTTTTAAGTATTTCTCTGTGAACTCTGTGTCCTCGGTGGTAAATACTTATTTAGGCTTAACTCTGGCGCGATATGAAATCGCTGCTACAGAGCAATATATGGCTTTTTTACGTTCACTAAAAGCGCAGCGTCTCTGTGCTCTCTTCGTTCATAAATCACTAAATACCTTATTTCACAAAGAGAAGTGAATGAGCAGAAAACACTGTAATAACGTTTACTCGCTCAGGCTAAAAAAAGTCGTTAGTTAGCTTGGTTTTTGGCTATTTTTCATCATTTCTAAATAGCGTCCTTCAATGAATTTTTTTTCTTTTGTAAGGTGCTTAAGTGCGTACTGGGTTTTTTCTAGCTCTTGCTTTAATGTGTCAAGCTCTTCACTACTTTCTGGCCCGTCAGTTTGTAACTGCAATTGCTGTAATAGTTGGTCTTGCTCTGCAATTTGCCTTTTATATTCGTTTAAAGTGTTAAGTAACTTTGTTTGATCGGGCGTTGAGGATGCATCTGCGTTTGATGTTTTATCACTATTTTCGCTCGCGGTTTTAAGCGCTTCATAATCTGCTTGTAACTGGTCTTTTTCTTCTTGAAGTACAGTCACTGCATCATATTGTGCATAGAGTTTTTGACGGGTAACTTTTAATTTTTCAACACTTTTATCCAAATCCCCTTTAAGTTTGCGAATGAGCTTATGCGAGCGTTTTAATTTTTTATTGAGATCATCGATTAGCTGTTGTTCTTTTTCGGTAACATGATCTTTGGTTGATGAAGTAACCTCAGTTAATTGCTGTTGTAATAGCATTTGTACACTGATTAACTCAGCGATAGTTTTTCGATTATCGTTAACATAGCTCATGGCATTTTCAACAGACTCTCTACACATAGCTAAAGTAGCATCATCCATTGTGCCGTTACTTTTAACCATGCTAAGTGCAAATGCCCTAAACTCTCTGAGTATCAGTAAAAGAATATAAAACCACGCGGCTAAAATAAGTAGCCCAAAATTTATAGCAATATAATGATAAACCTCTGGCGGAAATACGGCATATGGCATTATTTAGTTATCTTAAATTAAGTGTTTATTTACTAGAGTTTAGCGCTGTCAAAAAAATCTGCCATAATAACAACAACATTAAAAAAAAGTTACCTGTGTGAAAATACTTATCGTGGATGATAGCCATGCAACACTTGAAATAGTACGCCGAGGGTTGGAAAAGTTTGGCTATCGGAAGTTATTAATAGAAAAAGCCAACAATGCTAAATCAGCGTTAACGCTGATTGGTAGTTGGCACCCCGATATTGTGCTTACAGACTGGCATATGCCTGATATGTGTGGAGTGACGCTATTACGTGCAATAAAGCAAAGGCAACTTAATATAATAGTAGCAATGCTAACCACGGTTGATGAAAAGTCTCAAATTGAAGAAGCCATTAGCTTTGGCGCATCTTTTGTTCTATCAAAACCTTTTACTGATGAACAACTTCACGATAAATTATTACCTCTGGTGCAACTTGTAGAAAATAACGAAGTCATTCCTGATGAAATTGAATTAAATGATGATTTAGCGTTACCAAAGCTGTCGCAATTAGAACGGTTGTTTCATAAACATATAAGTCAGTCTTTAATCGTAAACACAATTCAACCGCAGGTATTCGATGAATCTAAAGTACCTTGTGTAATGGCTGTTTATGAGGATCCAAAAAGTCAAAAAGTACGTGCCATTGCCATACTTGATATTTATGCCGCGTGCGTAATGGCAAGTGGCTATAGCAGCTTGTCGGCTGAAGATATTAGTAACTCTATATTATCGGGCGTTGTAACGAATACAGCATTAAGCGCATGTAAAAAAGCGTTAACGGAAACGGCTTTTGCCTTTTTAGACAAACGAACACGCGTTAGTTTACAAATCAAAACGGTCAAAGTGATTACCACGCCTTTTCGTAAGCTCACTTTGCTGTATAAAACACCTGCTGAAAAGCGCATTGATTTTAGCTGCCAGCTTGAGGGCATGGCACAAGGTAAAATTATGCTAGTTGGCATTTAGTAAATTAAGCGTAACGTATTTACTTTTATCAAAGAAGTTTAAATTTAAAAACACCCTGCTCCTACAAAAGCGTAGCGTCTCTTCCCCCTCTTTGTGCATAATTCATTAAAAGCTATTTGAACATAGAGAAGACAATGAGCTGAAAATGAGAAACCAAAACCATCACACAAAGCCGAGTGTCAGTGAAAAGTTAAATATTAGCTCCCCCCGAAGCCCGAACCTCGTAACCCGTACCCTAAGTTAAATTAATCCAAACATGTTTAAACAAAAAAGGCGCTTCCGGTTAAGGTAAGCGCCTTTTGTTATTTTAACTGCTACTTATTTTACGATTTTCATTTCGTCTAATAAGTTTTGGGCGTTATCTACTTTATCCATTACCCACAGCATGTAGCGTGAATCTACATGAATTGAGCGATTTAGTTCTGGGTTGTAATCCCAATCACCAATAATGCTTTCGTACACACCATCAAACAGTAAACCCACCAGCTCGGCATTGCCGTTAAGCGTTGGCGAACCTGAGTTACCGCCTGTTGTATCTACATTTGATAAAAAGTTAACCGGAACAGTATTCATGCCACCAGTGTAATCACCATAAAGCTTCGCTTTAATTTGCTCTTGCAGCTTTTTAGGCGCATTAAATGGGTCAACATCGGTGTTTTTAGCCAATAAGCCTTCAAGTGAGGTAAACGGCGTAGCCACTAATCCATCTTGCGGAGAATACCCGCCTACCGTGCCGTAAGTTACACGTAATGTGCTGTTTGCATCGGCGTAAACCGGTTTGTTTTGCGCTTTGTTAAAGGCAATAATTGCACTCATTAACTCTGGGCGAGCAGCTTGTAATTTACCTGCCAGGGCTTTTGACTTATCTTCCTCAGCTTTCATTACTGTGAATATGGCTTTTGCATATTGCATGAACGGGTCTTGGCTTTGGTTAAGCTGGCTCAGTGTTTGTTCAAATAATGAATTACGTACAATTTCATTATCTAGTCTTGATTTGGCATACATTTCATCTAGCAATGCACTTTGTTTTGCTTTATCAAAACCGTTTTCTAAAGCAAAAGCTTTATCAATTTCACTAAAACGCTCTGCTTTAGGTAATGCTGCATATTGCTCTAAAAAGTGCAGTAATATAGCTTTATCTACATTGGCATCAAAGCGACGTGACATACGCTCAAGAGAAGATTTAATACGCGGTAAATCGCGTTCTTGGTAACCTGATTCGCGCTCACTATTTGGCTTTTGTTTTTCAACCGCTAAGCGGTATAAACGACGTGCCGTGCTGATCATTTGTGAACGATGAACATAGCCTACCATACGGTCGCGCTCACTGTGCTCTTGCGATTGAGCTACTAATGCCGATAACTCATTAAGCACATTCCCGTAGCGCTGTTTACGCTCGCTATCGCTGTTTATCCAGCTTGTAAGCTCTTGTTCAAACTGTTTTTTACGCTCAAACATGGTGCCTTTTTTGAAGCTTTCAATCATCGAACCATAGTTTTTAATGTAGTTGTTGTAACCTGCTATGGTGCTTTCGTAAGCAATACGGGCTTTGCTGCCATCTTCTGAGTTTTCTTCAATTAGTGACACGTATTTAGTATTGTGCATGCGCGCTTTAGGGTAACTGTCGTTAAATACGTAATCAACCTCTGCGGCAATACGGTAACGATTGGTACGCCCTGGATAGCCAGTTACCATAACAAAGTCGCCCTCTTGCACGCCTTTAGCACTTACACTTAAGTAAGACTCTGGCACGTACGGTACGTTATCTTCGCTGTACTCTGCTGGCTTGCCGTCTTTACCTACATAGGCGCGGTAAAAACCAAAATCGCCTGTGTGGCGCGGCCACATCCAGTTATCTATATCGCCACCGTATTTACCTACGCCCATGGCAGGTGCATACGCTAAACGTACATCTTTAATTTCCAGTGATTTAATTAGGTAAAACTCTAAACCACCATGAAACGAATACACATTACAACGGTAACTAGCATCAGCTTCACACTGTGCAACGAGTGCTTTTTGATTTTTTTCTAACGCATCATAGCGTGCTTTTGCGCTTAGCTCGTTAGTGCCGCTAATCACTTTGTCGGTCACATTGGTCACTGTTTCGGTTACGTACACACGTGAACCTGGCGCAGCTGGTAAGTCTTCAGCCGGTGTTTTTGCTAAAAAGCCATTTTCTAAAATGTTATTTTCAGGCGTTGAATTATATTGCACCGAACCATAAATACAGTGATGGTTAGTTACAACTAAGCCTTTTGGCGAAACAAACGAGGCTGTACAACCGCCTAAGCTGATAACCGCATTCATTGGAAATTCGGTTAATTTTGAAATTGAATCAACGCTAATTTCAAGCCCTTTGGCTTTTAAAATTGACTCAAGCTCTGGTAGTTGATGAGGTTGCCACATGCCTTCATCGGCATGGACCGCAGAAGAAAGTGCCAGTGAACAGGTTGCTACCAATGTGGCAACAAGAGGTTTTAAACGCATTATAGAATCCCTTTTATTATTGAACCAGCAGATTACTCATTAAGTATGAGTTAGGTCAACTGCGCTGAGATAAATTGTTACAATATAGCGCTTAATAAACAAAAAAGGAGCTCAGGGTTTGTGACCCTAAGCTCCTTTTTAAACAATATGATATACAATATTAGTCGTCTTTTTTCACATCATTTGGATGCGCTACACCCATCCATGCTTCAAACAGCGCTTTTTGCTCAGCAGAGGCATTTTTATTAGCGACTACTTTTTTAGGTTTGTCGAAATCTTCAGACAACACAAGCTCAGTCGACATCAAAGCGTCACGGCGAATAAAATCAACAGTTACCTTGTCCCCTGCTTTAAAGGTTTCTAGGCTGGCGGTTAAGTCTTTCCCTACATGTTTTTTGTTAATAGCAACGAGTTTATCGTCGGTGGTTAAACCACCTTGCCATGCTGCACCATCGCGACGTACATGAGTAAGGGTGAGCAATTCACCGGTATTTTTAGTAAAGGCATCTAAACTTGGTGTAGCCTTGGCTTTTTCAGGCAGCTCAAAGCTCAAACCTACTTTTGCCAGTAATTCATCAAAATCTAAGCTGGCTGGTGTGCTAACATTTGCTTGCCACCAATTACTGTAATCACGCCCTGTTAGCTGCTTTAAAATTGCTAATACGTCTTTCTCAGTAAAACCCGCTGGTAGCTTATGCTGCTTATAAAGTTCGTTATGTACATTTTTATAGCTTATTTTACCTTGGCTTTTTTCTAGTAGGTCGATATCTAACGCCATCGACAATAACGAGCCTTCAAGGTAAATATTAGTGCCGTAGTTACGTGCATGATCGCCACCTTGATTTATCCATTTATCAAAGCTGGTTTCGCTAGCACTTTGCACTTCACGCCCTGGGGTTGTGAGATGGCGATTAATGGTTTTACTGAAGTTCTTAAAAAACTCATCGGTGGTTTGAATGCCTGAGCGCACTAATAAATGGTCTTCAAAATAGCTGGTAGACCCTTCAGCAATCCACAGCAGTTTTGAATAATTAATATTGGTATAGTCGTATGGCGCAAGCCCTTTAGGACGGTACGCTTTTACATTCCAAGTATGAATAAATTCATGTGCCGCTGTGCTTATAAAAGCTAAATAGTCTTCACGTTTAGCAAAGCGATCGCGTGGGCGTTGAATAATAGTTGAATTTAAGTGTTCAGTTGCGCCGCCCGCGCCCGATGTAGCATGTACCATAAATACATAACGCTCATACGGGTAGCTGTCCCAAATTACATTGCCCGTTGCTACAAGCTTTTTTAAATCGGTTAGCATCAGTTCTATGTCGTAATTACCTTCGCCCCACACCACTAGTTCGTACTCACGGCCATCAACTTCAAAAGTACGCAGTTCGTTAACACCTGTTTCTATTGGTGAATCAACAAGCACGTCGTAGTCGCTGGCTTTAAAGCTGTGTTTATTCTTATAGTTTTCCATACCCGACACAGAGCGCCATGCTTTAGGTACGTTTAATTCAACCGTAACGGGCTCTTGGCGAAATGATTCGCTGAACATAAAAAAGCCAGATGCGTCAACAAACGCGTGGCTGTCGTCAATATGACGAGCGCGCTTACCTAGCTCATTGGCATACACTTGGTAATCAACATTGACTTGAGTCGGCTCATTTAAATGAACACGCCATGTGCTGTGGTCTATTTTTTCCCACTTTAATGCATTACCTTCATCGTCGCTGGCTTTAAAATAGCGAACGCCATTGGCAAGGTTTAAAATTTCGTAGCGACCAGTACGCCATGCTGGCAATTTTACATCTAAATAAGACTGCGCAGTTTTAGGAAACTCTACATTTACATCACCTAAATGATGTTCTGGCTGAGAGATATTTAAAGCGTAGTTAACGTCGGCAAATACAGGTGCTGAACAGGCAGCTAAAATTGATAAGGCAAGTAGCTTTTTCATGAAGGCTCTTTTTTATATAACGTATTGTTGTACCAAGGTTAACAAGACCCATTTTAAAAGTGAATTAAAAGCGGTAAATGCACTTATATTTAAGATCGCTCGTATTTTGTTATTAAAAACATTAAGTTTTTGATCTCATCCCTACTATTAATATGTTTTTGTTGTAAACTAAAACAATAAAGGTATTAAGATAATGGTGTGTAGGTGTCTAGGAGCTCCAATACGGTGGAACAAAAACTAAAGCAAGCAATCGACAGTAGAAAAGTAGTAGAAAGTGCTCGCCAACATCAAGTGAGTACGCTTTCTAATTTTGCAGCTAAGTTATCTTTAAGCTGTAAGGGACTTGATACTGAGCTTGATAACCGCCTAGCTAAGTTTCGAAGCGCATTAAACAAAGGAATGGGTTATGAAGACTTTGCTCCTTTGGTGGATGATATTTTAGCTTTGCTAAAAAACCAAGAAGCCATTCAACTAGCACATCAACGTGACCTTCTCACCAGTGTACAAAATGCAGGTAAGCAATTACAACAAACCAAAGGTTTACCTAACGATACCCGCAGAACACTGCGCCACTTACTCGATAACGAGCTAGACGATATTCAATCTGTACATGGTTTTATACCTGTTTTAAATCAGCTGATCACTTTTTATCATCAAGCTTTAATAGCTAAAAGCAACGATACCTTTAAGCCTCCAAATCTTAGTGCTCTCACTGAAAAGCTATTTAAATTAGTTAGTCAGTTAGTACTTGAAGAAGAAGCCAACGATGAGCTGTATTTAATAAAAAAACGTATCGCTAAAAATAAAGCCGTAGACCAACTTCTTGATGCAGCAATTGATGTAATCACACTCATTGTACAAAGCATTCAAGTTGAGCGTGCGTCAGCGCAAAGCTTTTTAACTTCATTAAATCAAACGCTTGGAGAGCTACATAGTTCATTGGTTTCAACCAGAGAACATTCTGAATCTATGAATGTTGAATTCGAATCAATTAATCAACGAATTGGTGAAAAATTAAAAAATTTAAATACACAAACAAATAAAGCAACATCAATTACAGAATTAAAGCAATTGGTTGAAAATGAGTTACGCTCATTGAGTGCAGACATTCTAGAAAAAGAACAACTGGAACAAAAAGATCGCCAAATTTTAATTTCTAGCTTTGCACAAATAAACGATAGAATTGGCAGTTTAGAAAACAAAGTTAGTAATTATAAAAAACGTTTAAATGAACAACGCTTTAAAAGTTTACTCGACAGCCTTACCAAGTTACCTAATCGAGCAGCCTTTGACGAACGCTACAATCACGAAATTAATTTGTTTAATGAACAACCGTCAGACATAACCTTAGTGGTTATTGATGTTGATCATTTCAAATCAATTAACGATCGCTTTGGTCACACAGCAGGTGATATTACCCTACAAGTGATTGCCAAAGCGCTGCAAAAATCGATTAGACAAACTGACTTTATTGCCCGTTATGGCGGCGAAGAGTTTGTGTTATTAATGCCTCGTACATCACTTGATAACGCTGTCGAGCATCTCAATAAATTAAGACTGTCGATTAAAAAGATCCCATTTAAATTTAAAGACAAACAAATTCAAATTACCGTTTCGTTAGGCGCAACCCAATTTGAAGTGGGTGATACGCCTCTAAAAGCGTTTGATAGAGCCGATGAAGCTCTATACGATGCTAAAAACTCAGGCCGGGATCGTCTGTGTATTAGTAAATAGTGTTATGCACTTTTACCATTGAGTATAAGGCATAACTACGCAGTAAATTTACCCAAGAAGTTTCAAGGAGAATGTCGATGCTAATACAATTAAACCCTACAGGGGTATTAGACTTATTGTCGCAGCTAGAAGTAGACTTACTCGAGCAATCATCAACCAGCGAACGCTACAGGCTATTTAGAAACTGTGTATTGGCCGTGCTCAATGTAGGCAGCCACACCGATGTAAGCAATGATATTTACGATAAACATAAAGATTTTGATATACGCTTGGTCAGCCGTGAACGCGGTATAAAAATTGAATTAGAAAATCCTCCGCAAACAGCCTTTGTTGATGGCCACATAGTAACTGGTATACATGAGCACATATTTTCGGTTATTCGCGATATTTTGTTTATTTGCCAAAAGTATGAAAAAAACCTGCAGGAAACAAAAGCCATTACTCACATGGTTTTTGACATGCTAAGAAATGCCGACGCACTTAAAGTAAATAGCGAACCTAACATGATTGTATGTTGGGGTGGCCATTCGATTAACGAAGTCGAATATAAATACACTAAACAAGTTGGCTATGAACTGGGGTTACGTGGGTTAAATATTTGTACCGGCTGTGGGCCTGGTGCAATGAAAGGCCCAATGAAAGGCGCAACCATTGGCCATGCAAAGCAACGTATTACCAATAATCGTTATTTAGGTTTAACTGAGCCAAGCATTATAGCGGCAGAGCCACCCAATCCGATTGTAAATGAACTGGTTATTTTACCCGATATTGAAAAACGTCTTGAGGCATTTGTTCGTACCGCACATGCCATTATAATTTTTCCAGGTGGCGCAGGTACAGCCGAAGAGTTGCTATATTTATTAGGTATTTTGTTACACCCCGAAAACGAAAAGCAATGTTTACCGGTTATTTTAACTGGCCCTAAACACAGCAAAGCTTACTTTGAAGAGCTTTGTAAGTTTATTCAAATGACTTTAGGTGATGCCGCACTGAGTAAGTTTGAAGTGATTATTGATGATCCTCAATTAGTTAGCCAAAAGCTTAAATCGGCTATGAGCGGAGTTCGCGAATATCGTAAAAGCCAAGGCGATGCTTATTACTTTAATTGGACGTTGAAAATAGAAAATGATTTTCAGCAGCCTTTTTACCCAACTCATGAAGCCATGGCGTCACTTGATTTACATCTTGATCAGCCCAAACAACAGCTTGCAGCTAATTTACGCCGTGCGTTTTCGGGAATTGTTGCAGGTAATGTGAAAGAAGAAGGCTTAAATGTAATTAACGAGCATGGCCCCTATGTACTAAGTGGTGAGCCTGATTTAATGAAAGCAATGGACAAACTTTTACAAGCGTTTGTAGAACAAGGTAGAATGAAACTTCCCGGAAGTAAGTATATCCCTTGTTATACAATAAAAGCGTGAGTTTATAATTGAATCCCCATTTACTCCTTATTGATGCGCTTAATTTAATTAGGCGCATTTATGCTGTTGATGCAAACCAAAGCCATCATAGCGACGAACACATGTTAAAAGCATGCTGTGCCCGAGTTGCACATGCATGCAAAAAGCTTTTAACAACCACCAATGCAACCCATGCAATAGCCGTTTTTGATGGTGACAAAAGCTGGCGTTACCACTTTTATAAAGACTACAAACATTCGCGTGCTCCTATGCCAGAGACTCTAAAAAGCGCGTTACCTCATTTTAAAGCGGCCATTGAAGAAACCGGTATTGTGGTATTTGAACCGACTAACGATGAAGCCGATGATATTATTGCGACTTTAGCGCATAAAGCCGCTAATAATCAGATAAACAACACCATTGTCTCTACGGATAAAGGATTTTTACCTCATTTGAATGAGCATATTGAAGTATACGATTACTTTAAAAAGCAGCACCTGAATAAAGAACATATTGAAGAGCGCTTTGCTGTCGCTCAACATAAACTCATCGACTTTTGGGCACTCGCAGGCGATAAAACCAATGACATTCCGGGTGTGAAAGGTATTGGTGTTAAATCTGCGCAGCAATTGGTTAATCAATATAGCTCTATTGAAGAAGCGTTAAAGGATGAATCGTTAAACGCGCGGTTACAAAAAAAGCTGAATGAAGATATGGATATGTTTATTATTTCTAAGCAGTTGGTGAGTTTGCGTACAGATATCCATTTAGGCTTTAGTTTAAAGCAGTTAAGGCTTAATTAGTCGCAAGTTAATAGCACTGCACTTTAGCAGTACGTATACTAGTAATAGGTGTTTTGATCTGGGTTGGCAATGTTTAAAAAGTTTTTTAGGTATTTAATATTAGGATTAGGTTTATATGCACTAATAGCCACGACGGTTATTATGTTTTATAAAGACGATCCACAAGCTATGATTTGGCAAGATAGAGAAGCTTTTAATAAACGCTATATAGAGAAATTGCGCTTGGAAGATACCTTTACGCTAAATAATGTGCTTGAATACTTAGGTAGTCCAGATTTAACCTATGCTAAACGTGATGGCGAGCAAGTATGGCAAGTAATTTTTTATCGCACCCAACATAAAACCTCTGACGGCATCACCACCATGGATGAATGTACTGGGTTGCTATTTAAAAATGGCCAACTAATAATGTGGGGCCCAAGTGCTTATGAAAAATACCTTGAGCATAATGACGGGAAAACTTAATGGAAGCTCCACTGTCGGGTAAACTAAAAAAACTACTCGAAAGCACACAATTGCTTTTAAGCTCCCATAACAACAAAAGTCAGTGGCATACCTTTTACCCTCTTGTGTGTAAACTATCAGAGCAATACGCAGCGTTATACAAACAAAACCCAGCGGCCTTACAAACTCAGTTAAATCTATATAAAACACAGTATAGTTACGCAACCAATTTAGTCGTTAATCAGTGTGTATTAACCTGTGCTTTGTGTAGTAGCCAAAACTACGACAACGATTTAACCGAGCTTTATATTAGTGCTTCACTGGTTGAGCACGTTTGTGTTGCTAAGCAATTAAATAAGCTAGCTCAACAGCAAGCGTTTAATGAAGCCGATAAAAAAATATGGTCGTTACGCCATAAGCTTGCTGCTAAAGTACTATTAACGGCTAAGCAACCTGCACATAAAATTGCCCATATTTTGGCTAAACTCAGCAAATACAAACATGCATTATTAGATACACCTAAAATTATGCTTTATGACGGTGCTAGTGTGGTGGTTGCTTTAGCAAATATGCTAGCGCTTAACGTTACTTGTAATACAAAGCAACAGCACATAAATTTTTATAAAGCGGTCGCTGATTTATATATAAGAACCCCTAACTCATTTGCACAAGCGTTATTAAAAGCGTTAGTCGCTCATATAGGACAATATATACCAGGCAGCCAAGTTGTTTATGCCGACCAAGCTATGGTTTATTTAGCCACTGATACACAAGGCCGACATATTATAGTTAATAACGCCAATACTAAAATGGCATGGTATCGTATAAAAGCGTCCTTAGTGGATGACTCAAAAGCATGGGAATGCAACGATAATCGCTTATTTTTAAAAATATGGGACAGTGAACATCTTAATATCCCGCATAATAATCACTCTGCACAAACGCCTTTGTATCAGTTAGTAAAACAAATAAAAACGCAAAAAGAATACAGTTTTAAAGCTTTAAACACCTTACTTACTCCCTACCCTGATGTTGTAAAGTCAGTGTGTTTAGCAGTAAAGCACTACAATAAAGAGCGATTAGCCGCTAAAGATTTAAGGCACAGCTTATCTATGGTGGGTTACGATAAAGCACCCGCTATTATTCAAGGGGTCGTGTTTGAACAATTAGTAAATAGCATTGCTCATCCTCTACATGCTTTTTTATACACCCGTATTAGCTGTTTAGTAAATATATTAGAGCTATTAGTTAAATATAATCCTAGCGTTCAAAGTGAGCGTATTAGCTTAAGCTTATATGCCTATTTATATTATGTACTGATACATTACAGCCCTGATGTTTCAAGAAAAATCACCATTGATCAAACACCGAATAAATCTCTCGATACACCTTTTAGTACATTTTTTGGTATAAACAACATAGATGCCACTCATTTACACAACGAGCTTAACGAATTACTTAGTGGCGACCCATGGGCGTCGGCTTTATTAAAAGCTGAGCAACTCCCTAAAAAGCAGCTTGATGATGCAGGTCAATTATGGGCGGCATTAAAGGTAGTGGCGCAGCGCATACTTAAACCTAACCAGCCATTAACAGCATGGCAACAGCAAATATTAAATCAACAACTTAGTCGCCATGGCTGGCAAAGTGAAGCCGATTTTAATCAATCACTGCTGCGCTTAGGGTTACACAATAGTATTTAGCTGACTTATTATCACTATAACTTAAAGTTATACCCTGTATTCATACTATAAACTGGCAAAATGAGTGATATATTGGTATAAATGCCGGCTTAAATTTAGCACCCCTGTCATATAAGTAGTCTAAACTCTGAAAGTGTTTATTATTTATATGTGTATCCAAATCTTTAAAGGAAAAGTTCATGGCCAAACAAACCATAACAGTGATCAAAGGCGACGGCATCGGCCCAAGCATTATCGACTCAGCACTTGAAATACTAAAAGCCGCAGGATGCGATTTTGATTATGAATTTGTTGACGCTGGCCTAGCTGCGCTTGAAAAAACAGGCGAGTTGCTTCCACAAGAAACAATTGACACAATTGCTAAAAATAAAATTACCTTAAAAGGTCCACTAACCACGCCTGTGGGCGAAGGTTTTACATCAATCAACGTAACACTTCGTAAGCAATTTGGTTTATACGCTAATGTACGCCCGGTTAAATCGTTTGCCGGTACTAAAGCACGTTACGACGATATTGATATCATCACTATTCGTGAAAACACACAAGGCATGTATTCAGGTGCAGGCCAAGTTGTATCAGAAGATGGGACTGAAGCTGAAGCAAAATCAGTGATCACTCGCGAAGGCGCAGAAAAAATTGTTACATTCGCATACGAACTTGCTGTGCGTGAAGGCCGTAAAAAAGTGACCGCTGTACATAAAGCAAACATTTTAAAATCAACCTCTGGGTTATTCTTAAAAGTAGCGCGTGAAGTAGCTGAGCGTTACCCAGAAATTGAATCAACTGAAATGATTGTTGATGCAACATGTATGAAGCTTGTAATGACCCCTGAAGAGTTTGACGTTGTCGTTACAACTAACTTATTCGGCGATATCTTATCTGACTTATGTGCGGGCTTAGTTGGCGGTTTAGGCATGGCGCCTGGTGCAAACATTGGCGAAGATGCTGCTATTTTTGAAGCTGTTCACGGTAGTGCGCCGGATATTGCTGGTAAAAACCTTGCGAACCCAACGTCAGTAATTTTAGCCTCTATTCAAATGCTAGAGCATTTAAACATGGGCGATACAGCTGAGCGTATTCGTAGTGCTGTTGCTGATGTAATTAAATCAGGCGACCGTACTACTCGTGATCTAGGCGGCAGCCACGGCACAACCGATTTCACACAATCAGTAATTGACCGTCTGTAATTAATACTGTTAGATTAACAAGCCAGCATTAGCTGGCTTTTTTTATGTCTAAGAAATACCGTATTTATGCGTTTTAACCACCTTCCTCAAGCCCAACCACAACAGAAATCTGCATAATATCTGCTAATAAGTAAGAAAAACTCACAAAAAATAGACTAATATATTAAAATGAATTAAAAAATGAAATTTTAATCTAAAAATGCAGTTTTTGGTTGACATAAGTACTCAAAAGCCTTAAAAATAACCACATACAAAAATTGTAATTTAAACAGCATTTTATTTTAAGAGCAAAACATCATGAATACACAATTTCGCCTTTTAGTCTTACTCGTACTGGTCTTAGTGATAAGCCCAGCGGGGATGTATTAAAAGGTGAAAAATGCTTTTTAAAACCCTCGCACTACGCGGGGGTTTTTTTTTGCATATAATCAACAGAGGAATGAGGATGAGTAGACAAGAATATAATGGCTCTGAATTGGTTGTTAAGTCATTAAAAGAGCTAAAGGTAAAGTATATATTTGGTTACCCCGGTGGCTCAGTATTAGATTTATACGACGCACTTTTTCAGCAAGATGATATTGAGCACATTTTAGTACGCCATGAACAAGCGGCTACACACATGGCCGATGGCTACGCAAGAGCAACCGGTGAAGTGGGTGTTGTACTTGCTACATCCGGACCTGGTGCAACAAACTGTGTAACAGGCATAGCAACTGCGTATATGGATTCAATTCCTATGGTAGTATTATCAGGTCAAGTGCCAACAAATCTTATTGGCGATGACGCGTTTCAAGAAACCGATATTGTTGGTTGCTCTCGCCCTATTGTAAAGCATAGCTTTAATTGTAGAAGTGCTAGTGAAATTCCCAATATACTTGCCAAAGCTTTTTATATTGCCAGCACAGGACGCCCTGGTCCTGTTGTAGTAGAGCTTCCTAAAGACATGCTTAATCCAGAACTAACTTTTGCTTACAACTTTCCAGCGGCAACTGAGCTCAGAACCTATAATCCAAATACAAAGGGTCATTCTAAACAAATTCGTAAAGCTGTTACTGCTATTTTAGAAGCGAAGAAACTGGTTATCTACTCGGGTGGCGGTATTGTGCTTTCAAACACCTCAGAGCAACTAACTCATTTAGTCGAGTCACTTAACGCCCCTATTACCAACACGCTTATGGGACTAGGTGGTATATCGGGCATTCACCCTAACTTTATTGGTATGTTAGGTATGCACGGTACATTAGAAGCAAATAAAGCCATGGCCAATGCCGATGTTATTTTGGCGCTTGGCGCACGATTCGATGATCGGGTTACTAATAACGTTCAAAAATTCTGCCCTAATGCCACTATTGTACATGTAGATGTCGATCCAACCTCTATTTCTAAAACTATTAAATCTCATATTCCTGTTGTTGGCTGTTTGGCAACGGTACTTGAGCAATTACAAACTGCCATAGATAACAGTCCAATTAAAATTGATCGCAGTGCACAAGAAGATTGGTGGCGACAAGTGATCAGCTGGCGTGAACAAAAATGCCTTAGTTACAATAATGATGGTGACAAAATTAAACCTCAAGCAGTTATCGAGGCAATATATGAAGCCACTAACGGAGATGCTTATGTTAGCTCTGATGTTGGCCAACACCAAATGTTTGCGGCGCAGTATTACCCATTTAAACACCCTCGTCAGTGGATCAATTCAGGTGGCCTAGGGACTATGGGTTTTGGATTACCTGCGGCAATGGGCGTTAAACTGGCTTTTCCTGAAAAAGAGTCTTTATGTGTAACTGGCGACGGCTCTATTCAAATGAACATCCAAGAGCTATCAACCTGTTTACAGTATAACTTAGCAGTAAAGGTGATCTCCTTAAATAACCGCTCACTGGGTATGGTCAGACAATGGCAAGACATGATTTATGGTGGCAGACACTCTTCATCGTATATGGAGTCTTTACCCGATTTTGTAAAGCTTGTTGAAAGCTATGGCCATGTAGGGATCAGGGTAAACACCCTTGATGAATTACAACCTGCGATAGACAAAGCCATGTCGATCACTGATAAATTAGTATTTTTAGATATTTTAGTAGACGAAAAAGAACATGTTTACCCGATGCAAATTAAGCATGGTGGCATTGACGAGATGTGGTTAAGAAAAGGAGTGAAAGCATAATGCGTCGTATATTATCTATATTATTAGAGAATGAACCCGGTGCGTTATCACGTATAGTGGGGCTTTTTTCTCAACGAGCATACAATATTGATAGCTTAACGGTGGGCACTACAGATGATGAGTCTCTTTCTCGTATTACGGTAACCACTAAAGGCGATGACAGAATTGTTGAGCAAATAACGAAGCAAGTAAACAAACTGGTCGATGTACTTAAAGTTATTGATTTAACTGAAATGAGTCACATAGAGCGCGAACTTCTGTTAGTAAAAGTCTTTGCCAAAGATGAAGCGACTCGTGCGGCAGTTACCCGCGTTGTTGATGTATTTCAGGGGGCTATTTTAGATATGGGCCGCCAAAGTTACAGCCTTCAATTAGTAAGCAGCACCGATAAAATAGAATCGTTTTTGGATACCTTACGCCACGAAACCGACATTATAGAAGTAGTTCGATCAGGTGCGGTCGGCATTGGGCGAGGAGATAAAGCACTTAAAGCTAAATAAGCGTTAAATTTAGTGCAAAAAAAAGGGCTAAATAGCCCTTTTTTTATTCATAAATCCCAAATTATGGATTTACTTGATCTTTAAGACCTTTACCTGGTTTAAAACTTGGGATAGTCGCAGCTGAAATTTGGATTTCTGCACCCGTTTGTGGATTACGACCTGTGCGAGCAGCACGTTCTTTAACTGAAAAAGTACCAAAACCAACTAACGCAACAGAGTTACCTTCTTTTAATGAAGAAGTTACAGCGCCTGTAAATGCCTCAAGTGCACGTGCTGCGGCTGCTTTAGAGATTTCTGCGTCAGTAGAGATTTTTTCAACTAGTTGAGCTTTGTTCATTATTAGATTCCTATTCGTTATTATTTTGCCTTTGCAAATCCTATCTTTATGCATTTTCGAAGAGTTAGCAACAGCAAATTACGTTTTTTATCTAAAATACTAAAAAATTAGTAAAAATAAATAAATTAGCTGTAAAATACAGAGAGTTGGGTTAACAAAAGCTTAATTTAGGCACACTATTAGTGCAGTTTTGCACTTTAATGGCTCACTGTACCTTTTCTATCACTAATGTTACTTCGCCGACTTCAACACCAAACTTGACGATAGAAGTACGATTTATTAAACGCGTACTTGTTACTAGGTACATCCAATCGTCAAAGTTTACTTCCAATGTGCTGCCATCGTAAGGGATCTCGACATTGTAATTCCAGTGAAACACACTGCCGTCACTCTCACCGGTAGCTATTCCTAAAACATCAGAGGCTGTTCCTGTTAAGGTGTTATCGTCGTTTAAGGTAATTTTCCAGATGCGTTTTTGTGTCTCACCATCATCGTAAATAAAGTCTTCTTCAATAGTGCCCTGATTGCCATTCCACGTAGCCTTTAAGTCAACAACAAGCTTGCGGGTTAATTCACCTTTAAAGTCTTGTACAACGCCATAGGCTTTTAAGTCGCCACTGAAAAAAGTCTTAAAATCAAAGTTTGGCTCTGACCCCTTATAATGTTCAACACTTGGGGCTGAACAGCTGGCAATAAAAAAACTAACAGCCAATACCATGGCGACTTTAACGTGTTTTAGGTTAATCATATTAAATCCCTAGTAGTTGATTTCTAATTGTTGGTTCTGACGTGTTTTCACTTAACCAGATAGCTAAGAAATCCTCAGCAAATGTGGCATCGTTAATACGACCTATTTGGTTCTCATTGTGAAAAAAAGTACTGTACCCTTGCTGATCAGTCAGTAGAGTTAACGATTCACCTTTTTTAATATTTGGCCATATGGATAGTAACGTATCTGCATAGCGCTCTGAAAGTTGGGGTTTACCTAAGTGCTGCCACTGCTCATTAGTCGCTTTTACAATGTCTTTAGCGTCAAAGTCACGCAAATAAGTTAAGGTGAATTTAACAGGAGCTTGCTTTGCTGTGTAAGTGCCAGAAGGTGTGTAAAGTGTTGCATCATAAACATCCCAAAAAAGATACTCCATTCGCGCTTCGCCTACCTTGTTAAATTGGGTATCAGCGTAAGCAAAAGGGCTAAATAAAACATGAACCATGAGTAAATTTAGAAACGTTTTCATCCTTATCTCCAAGCAGTATTGTGTTATTGCTTAACAAACTCGCCTATTTTACCGTTTATAAATAAAATAAGGGTAAATGTTGCAGCCCATAAAGCACCGTAAAGTGGCCAAAATTGCCACAGTGGCATTCCTAACTCTAATACCTCAAATCGCGAGCCGGCCCAATAACTGCCTGGCGCGAATAACAAACACACACAAAATGCTTGCCACAGTTTAAGCTTAGTTAGAAACGACATTGAAGTGTTAATACACAGCACTAGTGCAATCCATAAAAACACCAGCCAAAATGGAAACGGATCAACTTTAAACTCAAATAGCCCTAACTGAACCGCAATAAATTCACACAATAGAGCCAATGGCAGGGCTTTTAAAACCAGTAAAGCGTCTTGTTTTTTTTGTGCTGATAAGTAAAACATCAACGCTATGACTACAGCAGAAAAAACTAATGAGCCCTGTTCAAGTAGCAGGCACATAAACCACACTACCTGAAACAGCACAAAGTTAATAAGCGAGTGCAATCTCATCATTACTACTCGTGAAGCGGGGTTTGCGTGCCATTAAATGCACGGTACTAGTTGCTCGGGTTCTGAATGCCCCCTCACAATAGGCAAGGTAAAATAGCCATAAGCGATAGAAACGGTCATCAAACTTATTACTATCAAGCTTTGGCCAGCTGGCAATAAAACGCTCACGCCAATCTGCAAGAGTGCGGGCATAGTGAGCACCAATATCATTGATAGTGTGTATATTCATATCGGTGTTATTTTTAATTTGTTCACTCATTTCATTAAGCGAAGGCAAACACCCACCAGGAAAGATATACTGTTGTATAAAGTCTGAATTTTTTAAGTAATGTTGATAACGCTGATCGCTAATCGTAATTGCTTGAATAAGCATAGCACCGTTATCCTTCAATAACTCACCGCACTTAGTGAAGAAGCTGGGTAAGTATTCATGCCCAACGGCTTCTATCATCTCGATTGAGACTAACTTATCGTATTTGCCAGTCAATAAGCGATAATCTTGCTTGAGCAAAGTAATTTTGCTTTCAAGACCAAGATCTTTAACCTTATTAGCAACATAGTCGTGTTGTTCGTCAGAAATAGTTGTGGTCGTTACATGACAGTCGTGATGAGTTGCAGCATAAATTGCAAACGCCCCCCACCCTGTACCAATTTCAATAACCGTATCACCTTGTTGAAGCTCAACTTGTTCGCATATACGTTGTAGTTTGTATTGCTGGGCTTGTTCTAAGGTAGCATCTTTAGTTGGATATACTGCACTCGAATAAAGCATTTCTTTGCTTAAAAAAGACTCGTATAAATCATTTCCTAAGTCATAGTGAGCAACAATATTCTTTTTTGAACCAGCGTGTGAGTTTTTGTTTTTTATGTGGTTTATACGGTGAGCGATATTGCTAAAAAACGCGAATTTCTTTTCAAATGCATCTAATTGATCTTGGTTAATCGCAAAAATTTCGATTAGGCGAGTTAAATTGTCACATTGCCACTGCCCTAAAATGTAAGACTCGCCCGCCCCCACACTTCCAGAAAGAGCAAACGCTTTGTACATGGCATTATCGTTAACGGTTACCGTTACTTTTAGCTCTGAAGACACATCCCCAAATACAGACTGTTGATTGTTCTCAACTAGCACTATCTGACCCGTTTCAATTGACGAGAACGCTTTAAACACTAACTTTTTATAAAAATTAGTAAACCAACTAGTGCGTTCCTGAACGCGTAAGCTCGATACCTTTTCCATATACTTACCTATATTATTGTTATTACTTGTAAAACAACATAAATTAAATTTTAAAGTTTGCCTGAGTGACCTAAAAATGGGACTTTTTTAACAAACAACTTAAATGCCTGATAGTAAATACCTCTGAAAATAGACCATGTCATCGCAGGAAAGCGCTTCAACAGCTTGCTCATTTGTTTATTGCATAAGGGTTGGCGCTGTAACCTTAATGAAGCATCAAAAAGTAGTTCTTCATCGCGTTTATTTTCTATACGTATCAGTATATTGTCTTTCTTTTGTCGCACAGTCCAATGATAGTTCATATCCAAATTCATAAAAGGTGATACGGAAAATACTTTCTTAAAGTTCACTTTTTTTTGTAATGGAACCAAGTAGTAATGTCGCTCATTCCATGGAGTATTACTCACCTCAGCCACCATGTAACTAAATTCATTATCTTGATGACCAAAAAAATAAAAGTTAACTGGACTAAAATAAATGCCCAAACAGCGTAATTGTCCTAGCAGGTATACATGACTAAATTTTTCATCTACGCCCAGCTGGGATAGCTGCGCATGAGCACGCTCTATAATTGGCTGATGTTGGCTATCTGGTAACCCTTGTAAATAATCAGATTGCTCAAACTTTAATGCTTTAAAACCTGAAGTCCCAAGCTGCTTATGGACGCCATTGAGCGAGTGAGTATTATTTAAATCAACCCACAGCATATAAAGTGGGTAATTAAACGCATGGTGTTTTACAGCAAAACGGCGATGCTTTACATCGCCTAAATACACTGCATTAGTCAAACTCTACTCCAAGTTGTTTTGCAACATCGACGGCACTGCGCACACCATCCTCATGAAAGCCGTTATACCAATAAGCCCCACAAAAATAAGTATTGTTTTGACCGTCAACCGTATTTTTCAGCTGTTGAGCAGCAATAGATTGTTGATTGAACACAGGATGGTGATAAGTAAACTCACGTAAAATCTTGCTTTGATTGATCCCTTCTAAGTGATTTAAAGTGACACAAAACTGGGTATCAGACTCTATCCCTTGCAGTATATTCATTTGATAAGTAACAACAGCGGCTTTGTCGGTATTATTATTTAGTAAATAATTCCAGCTCGCCCACGCTGCTTTCCTATCTGGTAATAATGATACATCAGTATGCAGTACCACCGAGTTCTCAGTGTATGGAATAGCGCCCAACACCTTATTTTCTTGCTCACAAGCATCACCGAGTAATGCTAACGCTTGATCTGAGTGACACGCAAAAATAACTTTATCAAACAGGACTTGCTGACCATCAGCAAGTGTAATGGTGGCCCCCCGCTCGTCTCTGGTTACCGATTTAATGTCAGTGTTTAACTGTATTTTATCAGCAAAACCAGCAATCAACGGTTTAATGTATTCACGAGAGCCACCCGGAATAACATACCATTGCGGGCGGTTAGTAATGTCTAATAAACCATGGTTAAAAAAGAATTTTACAAAAAACTCTACGCCCACGTTTTCCATTTCTTTAATGCTTGTCGACCAAATAGCTGCACCCATTGGCAAAATATAGTGATATTTAAAGAAGTCATTAAAGCGATGTTGTTGTAGCAACTCACCAAGTGAATGCTCAGTGTATTGGCCTTTTTCATACAAGGCCTTACAGAGTTTATTAAAGCGCACGATATCGTACAATAGACGCCAAAACTTAGGTCTAACTATATTTCTGCGCTGAGCAAACAAACTAGTAAATGTATGCCCATTGTACTCAAAACCTGTGGCTTCATTATGAACGCTAAAGCTCATTTGGGTCGGTTTACGTTTTACACCAATACGTTCAAGCAGCTTTTCAAAGTAAGGGTATGTTCTATCGTTAAATACGATAAAACCGGTATCAACTGCGTAGTTAATACCGCTGTGATTTACATCAACCGTGGCAGTATGGCCACCAATATAATCGTTCTTTTCAAATAGTGTGACATCATAATGCTTGTGCAATAGGTGTCCGCAAGTTAAACCTGATACACCAGTCCCAATTATTGCTATTTTTTTCAACGGGTTAATCCTTTTGCAATTTTAAGCCAAAGCGAAAGTGGCAATATTCGCAGTGCTTTTAATATAAGTGTGAAACGATACGGAAAATGGACTTCTTTACGACGTTTTTTTACGCCTTTGATTATATAGTCAGCCGCTTTTTCAGCACTAACAGCCATAGGCATAGGGAAATCATTTTTGTCTGTAAGCGGTGTTTTTACAAAACCAGGATGGACTAGTGTTACATCAACGTCGTTTAAATCAACCGCAAGGGTTTTAGCTAAATAGCTTACGCCCGCTTTTGATGCGCCATACGCTTCTGAACGCGGTAATGGTAAATAAGTAACACTCGAACTAACCATCACTAATTGGCCGCCTGATGTTATTTTGGGTAAAAGTGCTTCTAAGCAATACCCCATAGAAAGTAAGTTAACATTAATAACACGCTCAAAGAGGGCGCTATCAAAATTGCGTGCATCATCAACATACTCGCAATTACCGGCGTTAAGAATAACGCGGTCAAATTGCGGGTAGCCGAGAGTGGCAGCTTTTATATCTTGCAAATTGGTTGCATCAAACTGGCAGGTTTCTATGTTGTTATGCTTAGCAAGTTCAGCGAGCTTTTGCGTATTTCGTCCACAGGCAATGACTGTATCGCCCTTCTCTGCATACTTTATCGCGAGTTGTTCACCTATACCTGATGTTGCACCTGTAATAAGCGTAATCATAATTAACCAGCCCTTTTATCAATAAAATTAATAATGTTGCCCAGTAATGGAATATGCTTATACAAAAGCTCTCCAGCATTAAAATAATCGCGGTGTTTAATAATTTTCGCACCTTCAAATACTAGTTTACTGTGCCCTTGCACTGAAATTGTATTGCCTGCGTTAAGTTTTGGGTGAGAATAATGCATTGTCCAGTATACAAATGCGTTATTATCACTGGTAAATGAATCAGTTATGTCAAATCGACAATACTTAACATTACTATATAAACCACAAAAATAACGCCTTAAATCTTCAAGGCCATTAATTTCGTGCAGCGGATCTATAAAGTGAATGTTTTGAGCGTAAATTTCAGTTAATAACTCTAGGTTATCTTTATCAAGCTTTTGATATATTTCTACAAATTTATCGACTGATAATTGGTTATCCATATCACACCTTAAATGCAGCTAAAGCCCTCGCTCGTGCCGCTTTATGATCAACTATTGCTGGCCAGTAACAGTGTTCACTTTGTCCCGTTGCTGCTAAGTAAGTATGTGGGAAATGAATGTGTTTATCTGGCACTTTTTGTAATTCAGGCAGATATTTACGAATAAAATCACCATTTGGATCAAAGCGTTCACTTTGGGTGATGGGATTGAATACTCTAAAGTAGGGTTGAGCATCACAGCCGGTACTTGCAGCCCATTGCCAGCCGCCATTATTTGAGGCTAAATCGCCATCAATCAGATGCTGCATAAAAAACTGCTCGCCTTTGCGCCAATCAATCAGTAGGTGCTTAGTTAAAAAACTCGCAACCACCATTCTTAAACGATTATGCATCCAGCCTGTTTGCAATAGCTGTTGCATGGCGGCATCAACAAGTGGATAGCCTGTACGGCCTTCGCACCATTGCTTAAACTCAGCGTCACTGTCACGCCAACTCACACTATCGTACTTTTCGTTAAAATTGGCACCGCGTGAAAGTTTTGGGAATTCAGCAATTAGATGTTTGTAAAATTCACGCCAGATCAGTTCGTTAACCCAGGTAAACGTTTTACTTTTTGAGGTGGTCAGTATATCGGGGTAATGTTGTTGTATATTAACCATTAATTGTTTACTACTAACAACCCCTAGTGCTAAATAGGGGCTTAAGCCCGATGTTCCTTTTACACTGGGTATGTCTCGTACGTCATCATAGCTTGCTAATTTATCGTGAATAAAATTATCGACTACGGTTGATAAAGTATCATCGTCAACAGGCCATTTTATTGAGCTTTCATCACCACTTAGTAACTCACACTGTTCGATTTCTATCGGCTCTTCAGATAACGGCCACGGTAATAAACTAAAGTGTGTATCTTGATACTGCTTTAACCATGCGCGTTTAAACGGTGTAAATACTTTATACATTTCATTATTTTGAGTGCGTACACTACCTACGGGAGCAATGATATCACCCTCGTATAAAGTAAATGTTATTTGCTGTTGGTCGCACTGTGCCTGAATCGCTTTGTCCCTATTAAATTCATTTAGCTCATACTCAGTGTTGGCTATTATGTGTTTAATATCGTGTTGCTGACAAAAATCGAGAAGTTTAGTTTGGCAATCGGCAAAAAAAGGGGCGTCTATTACATGCAAATTTACGCCATATTTGGCAAGTTCTTCGCGAATATAACTCACTCTGCGTTTTAGTAAGTCAATTTGAATAGCAGCAGTATTATGCTGTGCCCATTGTTTTTCGCACACAAAAAAAATGGCGTGTTTAGCACCATTATTTAGCGCTTCAATAAGCGCCTCGTTAGAAAAAAGGCGCAAATCGCGCCTAAACCAAAATAGTGTATTCATTACAAACCGTAACGTAGCTTAAGTTCATTAGGATAAGGGTTAAAGTAAATTTGCTTACTTAAATACTCATTCGGGTGAACCTTTAAATGATGTTTAAGCAATGTTAGTGGTACATAAAGCGGCACCAACCCTTGGCGATACTCATCAATTGCATCTCGCATTTCTTCCTTTTCGATTTTTGATAAATCTTTTTTGAAGTAACCCTGCAAATGCATCAGCGTGTTAGAATTATTTTTTCTTGAAGCAGGGCGTTTAAGCGCATTCATTAAACCTAATATGTACTCGTCGGCCAAAGCATTAACGTCGTCACCAACAAACGTTCCGAGTAGATTGCCTAAATCACGATACGCTTGATAATTATGAGCCATTAACAAATATTTGTATTGAGCATGGAACTGGGTCAAACGATGCACAGTAACGGGCTCTTTCACTAACTGTTGCCAGTTATGTAATGTATAAACACGCATTACAAAGTTCTCGCGCAAATGAACATCGTTTAAACGTCCATTTTCTTCGCAAGGTAGTAAGGGATTATGTTTCATAATTTGTTCAGCAAAGAACCCCACGCCTTCAGAAGTGTTACCGGTTCCTGCTTCATTGTAGATTTTTACCCGCTCCATGCCACAGCTTGGGCTCTTAGCACAAAAAACGAATCCACTTAGATGCCCTGCTTGTTCTGTAGCTATTTTCTTACCGTATTCTGTGAGCTGTGGGCCAACATCTCCCGTGCCATCCGGACGACACACTTTGATAGTATCGCCTGTTTTTACTTGACGAATAGTTGGTCGAGGTATTGGTAAACCTACCGCAACCTCTGGACAATACATTTTATATTCGACATGCTTGGCCAACTCTTCCATACAAAAATTTGATTTTTTATGGCCGCTGTCAAATCTTACCTTTTCGCCTGCTAAGCAAGCGCTAATACCTATTTTTATTGTATCTGTTTGCATAGATTCTCTTAATAAATCAAGCCACCAATTGGATTAAGTAACTTGCTAAGTCCTTTATTGAAATGTAGCGCACTACTAACAACAGTAAAGCACAAACATCCCTCTTTTGTTAGGGGGGTGTGTTGATGACGGCCATCTTGCCAAATAAAGTCACCAGGAACATAACTGCCCTCTTCGTCTGTAAATTCACCATCAAGCAGTAAAGTAACCTCAAAACCGGTATGTGTGTGCTCCGGAATTTCTCCACCAGCATCTATATGTAACAAGCTTGAACGTAAATGGCCATCATCAAGGGCAATTCGAGAACGCGCAAGCTTACCTACTTGGGTAAATTTACCATGCGAGATCCGTGTTAAAGCTCTCGGCAAGCTGTAATTATGCTCATTAACATTAATACTAACTGGTTCAACAGAATATACTTCATCAATCGAGTCATCGGCCGTGATCATATCAAGTAAACTTGGTTCAATTACATCATCGGCTTGATCGGCTTGCTCATCAGTTGCCACATCCATATTGTCACTAAAAACTGCTCGCGCATTAGCCGCTTCAAGTTTTTCAACTTTAGCTTGGCACACTGGGCACATATCAACATGTATTGATACGGCAAGGCTAAGCGATGCTGGAAGTGTTGCTGCACAGTATTGTGTCAGTAGTGTTTCACTCGGGTGATGTTTAATCATGCTGATCTCCCATTTCATTACGTAATTTCTGCAAGGCTAAACGTAATCGTGATTTTACCGTGCCTACTGGAATGTTTAATTGTTGAGCTAACTGCTCTTGCGACATATCTTGAAAATAAACGCCGCGCACCACTTCTCTTTGCGCTTGAGGCAGTTTATCTAAATAACGTTTAATTTGTTGGTCTTCAAGGTGGTCGCTGTATTCATGGTGTGTATCTTCAGATTCATTCAATAACGGCCAAATGTCTTCGCTAATATTTTCTTCTTTGTTACTTTTCATTTTACGAAGCATGTCAAAAGAGGCGTTACGCATTACGGTATAGACCCAAGTAGTAGCTGCACCCTTTTCACTATTGTATAAGTGGGCTTTACGCCATACGGAAGTGAGGGTTTCTTGAACTAATTCCATTGCTTGGGCTTCTACACCAAACTGCTTTATGCCGAAGCGCTTAATCTTAGGTGCAAAATATTCAAACAAGTACGCGAATGATTTTTTATCGCGAGATTGAGCTACATTAACTAATGCTTCCCTGAGTTCCGTACTTGGTGTTTCTGGCATGGCAGTGTACTTACCTGTGTTAGGTTCACAACTTAGTGATTGTTGTTGACTTACCATAGTAAAATGTCCCGTTATTGCTTTAGTGAATACCATTACGAGCAATGGTTACAAGCGGATCATAATTATTTTAGGCAAATTCGTTATTAATCACAGTATGGAGGAAACTAAGCAAGTTATCAAAGTTAGTCTCAAATGCAAGTTGTTGTTTTTTCTCTATAGAAATGGGAAGTAATTCAAGCCATCGTGCAACAATCCACGTGAGTTTATTAAACTTGGTGGTTTTGTAAAGCGATTGCAAATCGGGGTTATTCGCAAAAACGTCTTCTAGTGCTACCTGTAAAAGTTGGTGTTGACCAATTTCGTGGTTGTCTTTGTTGTACCAATAAGGTGTGTTGCAAGCGGATACATCACCATGGCGAAGTTCCTGCTCATCTTGATACACGTTATCTATTTGCACACTCTTAGATGCAAATACATCAATTAATAGCATACCACTTTCGTCTTGATCAAAGTCAATAACATCCATTAAACAGCCTTGGGCGCTTATGTTTAACGGGGTGTCATGCTCAAAGGTACATAAAACAAAACCGCTATTGGTTTTTAATGCGTTTTTTACCATCGTTAAATAACGAGGCTCAAATATACGTAATCGCGTATAGCCTTCAGGTAATATAAATATAGGTAATGGGAAAATCGCACGTTTCATAAAGTCTACTTCTTTCAAACACTCTGCCTTTATTTACGTGCGCTTTATTCAAGTCGATCAGCTTTAGTTACATCGATTGCTTCACAGTGCAAATGCATCCGCTAATTAAACCTCATTCCCACATTTTTTATCATGTAAACCAAGTAATAAACACTCAGTATACTTGCCACAGGTGCCAACATTAAGGCTAATAATTCGAACTCACTGTTCATTACTTTTATTCCCTTTTTACTGCTTTGGTTGTGCTTTAACTACACGTTGTTTTTCGTCCATGTCGCTATTATCAACCACAGGATTACTTTCAAGTAAGCTGTCAAGAATAACCTGTGCATCAAAAGAAACGGCTTCTTTTACTGACTTTTCAAGTTCATTGCTTGCCTGTGACACATAAGTAGACACTGTTTTAGTAAGCATATCTGTAATATTTAAATCGACTTCTGTAGCGTTAACGTTAGTTGAACCTAATACAAGTAAGCTTGCGATTGTGATGTTAATTGAAGTATTCATAATAGTATTCCTTGTTTGTTTATTGGTTAGTACGCTTAGTTACAATCAAGGGCTATGCCACAATAGAAAAACTTTTTAAGGCATTGTTTTATAATGAAATAAATAAATTAAAAAGAAATCCACAAAATCTGAATTAGTAATTTTGACCAATAAATTTAAAAATAAAACCAAATAATAGTGTGTTTGTTAATGTTCAGTAAATTAATGACTTTATTTCGTATTTGAAAATTTCAGCGTACACCTGTACACTAAAATTCATTCGCAAAGTGGTAGGATCTGTTATGTCTTTTGAAGCTCCCTATTCTAAAAAAGAAGAGCTGTTAAATGTTATTAGTCATGCCTTAGGCATTGTATTTGCTGCTTTTGTTTTTTGGGATTTAGTTAAACAAACTAATAGTGTGAAAAGCTATGCTAGTACTCTGATATACGGCAGTAGCTTGTTTATTTTATTTTTATCTTCAACGCTTTATCACGCCAGTGTGCGCCCAAGATTGAGAGCGTTTTACAAAAAATGTGATCATTGCGCCATCTATTTACTGATTGCAGGCACCTACACGCCCTTTTTGTTGCTGTCGTTATCTGGGCTCTGGTCTTGGGCTACCTTAGCCTTTATTTGGACAGTAGCGTTTGCAGGCATCGCTTATAAGCTATTGGTTAAAAATGGCAATAAAAAAGTTTCACTGGCTACTTATTTATTAATGGGATGGTTTGCATTAGCCATTGTGTATCCGCTTTATTTAAACGTGCCTATCAATGCACTTTATTGGCTATTGGCTGGCGGGTTATTTTATAGTGTAGGCACTGTGTTTTACAGTGCTAAAAGTACTCAATATAGCCATGCTATTTGGCACCTTTTTGTTATTGGTGGATGTGTTAGCCATTATATTTCGATCAGTAACTATGTTTATTAGGTTTATTAGGTTTATTAGGTTTATTAGGTTTATTAGGCTGGTTAAGCCATTTAGATTAGTCCTGCGCGCATATTGGTTTATTTAACTTTACCTAAAAAATTTAGAAAACTTAGAGATAGTAATGCCTTAGGTAATTTGTTAAAACTATATAAAATAAATGAGCGTTAAGTCGGCAGAAATATGCGCTATGAACGCACTATTAAATTGTTATACGTAAAGGGAGAATATGGAGACTTTTTCAGGGCCGCTAGGCAGTCACAGAAACTACATTCACCATGTAGCAATTGACAACTATCACGAATATAAGATGCTGTGTGGTTTAAATGATGAAAACGGGAAAGACAAAACACCAGACAAGTATAAAGAGTTTCGATATTTCCTGAATACCATAGAATCTTTTAATAACATTCTAGAGTATTTGTATTTCGAGCATGAGGACGAAATACCGCAGTCAAAGCTTAAAGACTATAAAAAAGCAGTTTGGGATAAATATCCCGAATTGGAAGAACTAGCCAACTTAGCAAATGCATACAAGCATTGCGTTAGAGAAAGCCGAGGCAACAAAAATCCAGATTTACCTTGGGCAAAAGACCTACAGAAGCCCCAACTTCATATTGGTGCTAAGGTTTCGTCTGAAAAAGGTGTTCAAGTGTCAGTTGATTATCAATTTCCTTGGCCAATTCAAGAGCATGAGCAAGTTTTAGAAAATGCTTTTGCGTTCTGGCTGGCATATATTCAGCATGATGGCTGTGATCTCAAAAACGTATAACAAGCGCAAGCACGCGGATCAATTTTACGCTGCGCTTCAAATTGCCCGGTGTTGCGGGCGTTATATTGCTACATAGACTCAGTCTACTTTCAGCTCTGGAGAATAAATGAAAAAAGGATTTTCGGATATATTTGAAACTGACTCTGTACTTAAGACTCTCATTTTATGTGTGCTAACTATAGGGTCGTATTTAATTTATAAGCTTTACCGGTTTTCTAGCCAAATAAATCAACATACAGAGCTTAAAATATCTAAAGCTTTTATTACAACAACTATTGTTTTGTTTGCTATCTCTTTGGGTAGTTTAATTTATGGTTTAGCTAACTTTCATGATCTTGCTATTTTAAAAAGCTCAATTGGTATTCATATGATTTCAAGTGTTTTTGATGTAACTTGGATAGTTATGGTACGTAATCGTATTAATCTAATTGCAGGTTCTAAAAAAGGTGACAAACTTTGGTTAAACCCATTTATTACATCAATTTTTCATGTGATTTATATGCAACATAAAATAAACCAAGGTTTGGTTAAAAGCGCAATATAACAAGGACACGTAAAAGTTGGCTACGTTTCGCTTCGCTGCACAATTTTAGCCAACCATTACTTAGCCTGTTATTTGGGCGTTGGTATGACTTATATGGACGCTCCCTTGAAGTCAAGACGAGCTAATGTATAAACATCAAAATTGATGCCTTTATTTTATTATCATGTATCTCATATCACAGTAATGATGCGTCACAAGCTTGCTGAAAAGCAAAGGTACTGACATATATTCGAGCTATGGTGTCATGGTTATCATGCGCCATGCTCCTAATGAGCTTCGTACCAAGGGACCTAAAAAATATTCACCCAAACGAGATTTAATCTCGTGTCTTTATCTGGTTAACCTTGGTTAGCGTGCGCTTTTTGTTTCATTATAAGTGAAGTACATACAGGATAAGCGTATGTTACGACTTAAGTGCCCAAACACCCACTCAGGTTTTAAAACCTATGTCATAACCAGGCTGTCTTAAGTCGTAAACTCGGGTGTGATTGGTGTGTAAAATACGCATAATTAAGCATCCTTTTGTGTATTCTGCACATACTGAGGAGAGTAGAGAGTTTGCTTGGTCAGCAATATCCACATCAGTCGAGCCAATCTGTGTGCGGTGGCGACCACCACACAATTAAAGTGTTTTTTCTCGCGCAACTGGTTTATCCACTGGCTTAGCGCATCTGTTTTATGGTGGCTTCTGGCGATAAGGGCGCGAGCACCGTGAATAAGTTGTTTTCGCAGGTAACTGTTACCTCGCTTAGTAATACCAGACATTTTACTTTTATCGCCTGACGCGTATTGTTTTGGAGTTAATCCTAGCCAGACGCCCAGCTCTTTTGCATTTTTAAATGCCTGACCGTTCCCGATTGACGCTGCATAGGCCGAGGCATTGAGTACACCCACGCCAGGAATAGAGTGAAGTATTTTAGCGTTTGTATCCCGTTCAACGTGTGCAGTAAGCATCGCTTCAATGGCTTTAATGCGTTTAACAAGGGTTTTGTACTCAGTGTAAATATCACTCACCATTATGCGCAGCTGAGGGCGAAGCTCAGAATCACTTTCTAAGGCAATTATCCCTTGCTCTAATGCCTTCATACCGACAGGAAATACATACCCAAAATCGACCAATAAACCGCGTAACTGGTTGGTTGCAGCAATCCTGTTTTGCAGAAGTCGCTCACGTATCTTATGGAGCATGAGTATTTCTTGCTGAGCTTCGGTTTTAATAGGAACGAATTTAATATGAGGGCGTAAGCTTGCTTCATAGATAGCAAGGGCATCGTTACTGTCGTTTTTATTACCGCGAACAAAGGGGGTAACGTGTTGTGCAGGGATAAGGTCAACGGTATGACCGTAAGACGAAAATACTCTTCCCCAGTAGTGGGAAGAATAACAGGCTTCCATCACCACGCGGCACGGAGGGGTATTCGCCATGAAGGCGTTGAGTTTAGCTCTGTTTAAACGTTTATTGCATTCTCTTTTATAGTTAGAATTAAAGCCAGCGACTTGGAATACATTTTTTGCCAAATCAATTGATAATGTGCTAATTTTCATGACGGACGTTCCCTTTTAACTGAGTGTGAGTTAACCAGTTTGGCGCATTGACGCCGTTTAGGGGAGCGTCCATCTCATCACCCACTGTCAAGTTAAACGCACTGACCCTTGCCTAACTTTTTAAGCCATAATTACTTCTGCTCGAATTAGAGCGAGTTAATACATAGGATGAAGCAAGTAATGTCGTCGGTTATCTTGCTGATATGACTACAGGCGTCCTGCCTTTCGTGAATCAGCTTCGCTGTTCAAAATTGTTCCTGACAATTTTGTCGTTGGTTATTACTATTTCTAGTAACAGAGCAGACCTTACTTAGTGCGTCCTGTGGCGGTCACCGATGGCACCTGTCTTCAGTCTATGTTCGTGGTTCAATGCAGCGTTAGCTGCATTGCCATCCTAACGCCGTCGGTGGTTGTGCCACACCTGATGCTTGATCCCATGCACTAACTCTAATTCGTTTATCATGCGGGTACTCTTGCCAATCTCAGTTTTGTAT
The DNA here is from genome assembly GCF_030407535.1 of Pseudoalteromonas sp. APC 3224. Taxonomy (GTDB): domain Bacteria; phylum Pseudomonadota; class Gammaproteobacteria; order Enterobacterales; family Alteromonadaceae; genus Pseudoalteromonas. Next base: position 46,058 of record NZ_JASDDF010000004.1, read on the forward strand.
TCACTGGCGTAAGCACCACTTCTTTAGCAATGGCCCATATGTACGCAATCATTTCTCGGGCAATTGCAGTGACAACAAGGTTGTAGTGTTTCCCTTTGGCTATCATTTTTTTATAGCGCTTGCAGAGCCTAAGCTGCGCTTTCCACGCAATATCAATAATGTTCTTTGGTAAACCTTCTTGTCGTTTTTGCATATCTGTGGATATATTTGCTGCATAGCGATAAGTATGTGCACCTTCCACAAGAAGGCGTCTTGCTCGGCCATTTCCGCATTTTGTGATGGCGCCAATATGGCGTTTGCCACCACTCGAGTGTTCACTAGGTACAAGACCGAGGTAACTCATTAATTTGCGGGGATGGTCGAATCGCGATAAATCGCCAAGCTCAGCCACAACGCCGATGGCGACCAAAAAACGAACACCACGCATAGCTTGTATTGCTTTAACAACGGGATAATAACGCCATTGATGGACGTGATGTGTAAGTTCATTATCTAATCGTTCAAGTCGGCTTATTCGCTCGGTAATTGTTTGTAAAAACTCTTGTAAAACGATGTGCTGTGCTGGGTGTGGAAGCACAAGCTCAGTGAGCCAACGTAAATGTTTTTGTGACCAATTTGCAGTGCCTTTGTAATTAATATTATTACGAAGCAGCAGTGCTTTTAATTGATATTTAGCATCTTTTAAATCTTTCATGGCTACTTCGCGTGCGCGAGATAAATCACGTACAGCTTCATCTTCAGGCTCGGGAACATAAATAGGTGTTAAATCTTCAGATTTAAGTAATTTAGCGAGCTTAAGGGCATCACGTTTATCGGTTTTAATCTTCTCGCCTGGTTTTTTAGGAATAAGAGACGGGGCAACCACATAACAGCAATGGCCAAGGCTGGTAATCAATCGATAAACCCAATAACCACAGGGGCCTGCTTCATAAACAAAGTGTAGCGTTGCGCCAGGGTATTTCGATTCAAACTGACGAACAAGCTTTTGAACGGCCACTTTTGAAGAGGGAATTCGGCCAAGATAAACAGGTTGAGCCCCTCTATGTTCTTTAATATAGGCGACTTCATTGAATTCTTTATGTGTATCAAGACCAATAAAAAGTATGCTATGTTTGTTCATGTTAGCCTCTGCTGTTTAGTTAATTGACAAACTAATTATGGCTCTGGCTTTGAATTAAGCTAACCCACGAAAAGCGGAGGCTAACACCGTGAGGGAGTCATTATGTCTATTTTTCTTAATACAAAGACTTTAGAGGGATATATGAAAGCAACTCTTGTATTTATAACACTATTATTCATTAGCACTTCTTTTGCGGCTACACCTACTCAAGTGCGGGTAAATGGTTTGAAGCCAATTGTGCTCTGTAAACCATCCGGTGATTGTCACGGTGTAAGTTACATTGAGGTACGCAAATCTGGAAATAACCCTGTGGTCTCATGTCTTGCAAAGAATGATTGCGGGGGAAAAAATTACGTTGATATTAGGAAGAATGGGTTGGAGCCAATTATCTTTTGCAATAGTAGATCGGATTGTAATGGCGATACCTATATCAATGTAAGAAAAATGGGGATTGAACCTGTAATGGCTTGCTCAGTAAGTGGAGATTGCAACGGATTTAACTATGTGAAGGTACGCACAGCTGGTATTGAACCTGTTGTAATTTGCTCTGAAAAAAATGTATGCAAATAGAAAAATAACAAAGCCAACCATTGGAACGCATTCTGCGCCCCTGCTGGCAGGCCTTATCAATATTTGCAATTGGCACTCAGTCAATATAGAGTGACTTAACTTACAGTACAAATTAGTTATTTATATCGCTAACGTGGTAAATTAGATTGTTTCTGGTAAATTCATTATTTTTGTCGGATGGCGTGGCTCCGCCACTTGTAAAACCTACGTTAAAAGGTAGGTTGGTTAAGCCGAAGGCGCCACCCAACAGAGTTTCAGATACACGCCTTTAAAATCCGCTCATGGCACCCTCTAGCCACTCGACAACATAAAATGTTGAGAATTATTGGCAAGATATTTTACTTTTGTCGGATGGCGCTTCGCTTTTCCGACCTACGCGTGCAAATATCTGCCGAGAATGGTTATATCACTCCCATCTACACTCGCGCATATTCACTTTATTATTCTTAAAACTGACACCTTCTAATAACAGTTTTTGTCGTTGTTCTTGGTATTTATCACTTCCTTCGGGAAATGATATTTTACCTTGACTATTAACCACTCGATGCCAAGGGATCGCCGAACCTTTTGGCATCTCTTTTAATAAACGACCTACCAACCTAGCATTATTAGGATAACCCGCAAGGGCAGCTACTTGGCCATAACTGGCAACACAACCTTTGGGTATACTCGCTATGATAGTATAAATTACAGTGTGTTTATCAATATCCATTTTTATTAGCGTATGCCTTGCTTAGTTGTTTAAATTGGTTCCATACAGTACGCGCCACTGGACCATGGTGAATAGCGTGTTGCCTAAACGCTCTTATTTGTGCGCTAAATTTATGCTCACGGTCGGTAATAATGATTTCTTGTAATAAACCTGCTTTTATTTCAGGTCTGCAATGATCTAAGCTCATCATTGCCCAACCAGCCCCTGAGAGTAAAAATGATTTTAAGGTAGCTACATCGTCTATTTTCATCATTGCTGACCCTTTAGAATATGAAAGCCTTTCACTGTCTATACTTAAATCGCTTTCAAACATCGCTAAGCAGGGGTAGTTTTGTAGTTGATTATAAGTGAGCTGTTTTGGTAAAACCCCTTTTGCGCTTACTATCCCAATATCGAGCTTACCTATGGGCAAACTTTCTAAATCGCCAGTGGCATGAAATAAATCAAACCACGGACCAATGCCTAGCTCTGCTTGTCCATTATTTACTTGCTCTAACGATACAAATCGTTTGCCGCTACTAATACAAAACTCGGTGCTGGTAAACTGTTTAAAAGTATTACTTATGATCTGGTTGTAACTTTGCTTATGGCAAAGCTGTTCATAACAAATTTTATATTGCGGCTCATTACCTAATGAGAGCTCTTCCGCCAGTTTTGCAAGCTCGTCATTTGCATGCAGTAGCTGTTGCGCTTCACGATGGAAGATGCGCCCTTTTTCAGTAAGTTGTAACCTATATTTAGTTCTGTCTAACAGTTCAAACCCTATTTGCGATTCTAAGTTTTTAATCGCTAGCGTTAACGCAGGCTGCGTTTTATGAAGCTTTTGAGCAGCCCCGCTCAAGCTTTCGCTTTGTACTATGGCATCTAAAATTACTAATTGATTCAGCTTCATATTGTACCCAAAAACATCATAAATAAAATTTATTAAGTCTGTAAGATTTAATGAATTTTATTTTATATGTTTGCAGCGTATTCTGCACTTAATTAATTTGCCAATATTGCAACGGAGACAACATGAAACTCTTTCGTCTATGTTTATTAACGACGACCTTACTTAGCTTAATCGCTTGTTCTGAACCAGAGCAACAAGTTAAAGAAGAGCCTATTCGCCCTGTTAAACTTTTCACTATAGGTCACGACTCACAAATTAATATTCGTAGTTTTCCGGCTGAGGTAGTTGCAAACCAGGGATCGTACCTTGCATTTAGAGTAAACGGTGAACTTATAGAGTTTCCGGTTCTTGCTGGCGAACATGTTGAAAAAGGGGATTTATTAGCAAAATTAGACCCTGAAGATTTTCAACTGCAGTTTGATGAACGAAAGGCACGTTATGAGTTGGCAAAGTCGCAATTGAGCAGAATAGAACAGCTATTTGAAAAGAAAATCACTAGCCAATCTGAGTTAGACCAAGCTTTAGCAAATATGCAAATTGCCGAATCGGCTTTTAAAATCGCTGAAACCAACCTCGAATACAGCGAGTTGCGTGCGCCATTTGCTGGTACCGTTGCAAAGGTATTTGTAAAAAACTTTGAAAACATTCAGGCAAAGCAAAATATTTTACGCCTAGAAACTCGCGATTTGATGGACGTAGAAATTCAGGTTCCTGAAAAAATAGTGGCGCGTTTTAAAAAAGGCACTGATTACCATCCAACAGTTAAATTTGATGGTTTTGAAGATAAAGAATACACCCTCGACATTAAAGAGTGGGACACCCAAGCCGACCCTGCAACACTTACCTATAAAGTTGTATTTTCGTTACCGGTTCCTGATGATTTTAACTTACTAGCCGGTATGACTGGCCGTGTTTTAATTGATTTAAGTAAAGTAACTCGCTCGCAGGTTGCTTATACCATATTGCCTATTGAGTCGGTTTTTTCTGATCCCCAAAAAGCGATTAACAATAATGCCTATGTTTGGCTTTACGATGAGCAAACGGGTCAAGTTCATAAGCAAGCTGTTGAAGTTGGCCAATTACACCACGATGGCATAGAAGTACTTAGCGGCATAAAAGAAGGCCAAATTGTGGTGTCTGCTGGTGTGCATTCAATAGAAGAAGGCATGAAAGTTCGCCCATGGAATAAAGAGCGAGGCTTATAATTATGAGCTTCGCACAACTTTCCATAGAAAAAAAAGTAATTAGTTGGATGTTTGCACTGCTGCTTTTAATTGGCGGAAGTGTATCTTATTTTGATTTAGGCCAACTAGAGGATCCGGAGTTTACTTTAAAGCAAGCTATGGTTATTACCATGTACCCTGGTGCTTCGCCGCAACAGGTTGAAGAAGAAGTCACGTTTCCTCTAGAAAATGCAATTCAACAATTACCGTATGTTGATCATGTCACGTCTATTTCGTCAAATGGCAAATCTCAAATAGCCGTAGAAATGAAGAGCACCTACCGAAAAGAACAACTTCGCCAAATTTGGGATGAAATGCGTCGTAAAATTAATGACCTTTCGCCATCGCTACCTAGTGGGGTATACCCAAGCACCATTTTAGATGACTTTGGCGATGTATATGGTGTTTTATATTCAGTTATTGGTGACGGCTATTCTTACGATGAGCTAAAAGACTACACCGATTATTTAAAACGTGAATTGGTATTAGTTAAAGGGGTGAGTAAAGTTACTATTGCAGGTGAACAACAGCCGCAAGTAATGGTAGAAATATCTACCCGTAAATTAGCCCAACTTGGTATAGCACCTAGCCATATATTTGCTTTGTTACAATCTCAAAACACGGTATCTAACGCAGGAAAAATAAGAGTGGGCGACGAATCAATTCGTTTTCACCCTACTGGCGAATTTAAAGATGTTAAAGAACTTGAAACACTACTAATTTCTAAACCAGGTGCCAGCGAGCTTATTTACTTAGGTGATGTTGCTGAAGTATTTAGAGAATACGCTGAAGTACCTACAAATGTTATTAGATACAATTCTGAGCAAGCACTATTAATTGGTGTGTCGTTTATGAATGGCGTTAATGTGGTTGACGTGGGTAAACGTATAGATGCTCATTTAGCAGAACTTGAGTACCAGCGTCCCCATGGTATTGACGTTAATGCTGTCTATAACCAACCAAAAGAAGTAGAGACCTCAGTTGACGGATTTATTATAAGCTTGCTAGAAGCTATTGCAATCGTCATTGTTGTTTTGCTTATTTTTATGGGCATTAAAAGTGGCATTTTAATTGGTGGTATTTTATTACTAACTGTTTTAGGCACCTTTATTTTTATGAAGTTGTTCGCCATAGACTTGCAACGTATATCATTAGGTGCACTGATCATCGCGCTTGGTATGTTAGTAGATAACGCTATTGTGGTGACTGAAGGTATTTTAATTAACTTAAAACGGGGTCAAACCAAACTCAAAGCCGCTATAAATATTGTAGAACAGACCAAGTGGCCATTATTAGGTGCAACCATTATAGGTATAACTGCGTTTGCACCAATTGGTTTGAGTTCTGATGCAACGGGTGAGTTTGCCGGCAGCTTATTTTGGGTGTTATTTATATCCTTGTTACTCAGCTGGATAACCGCTATTACCTTAACGCCATTTTTTGCAAATCTAATGTTTTCAGAAAATGAGTTTAAAAAAGCAAAAGATACCGAAGACGATTCAGATAACGATCCATATAAAGGATTTATTTTTACAGGTTATAAAACACTCTTAGATTTAGCAATGCATTATCGTAAATCAACAATGATCCTCATGGTAGTATTACTTTGCAGCGCTGTCGTTGGTTTTGGTTCGGTTAAGCAGTCGTTTTTTCCGGCCTCTAACACACCTATGTTTTACGTAGATTACTGGCAACAACAAGGCTCAGATATACGCGCAACAATAGATGGTATAAAGAAACTTGAACGCTATTTGCAAAAAGAAGAACTTGTTGAAGAAGTAACCAGCACAACAGGCCAAGGTGCGCCGCGCTTTATGCTTACTTATGCACCTCAAAAGTCTTACTCGTCTTATGGACAACTTATTATAAGAGTAAAAGACCGTGAAGCTGTTGCGGTAGTCATGCAAAAAGTACGTGATTATTCACAAAACTCAGCGCTATCTGCAGAGCTAAAAATAAAGCCAATGGAAATTGGCCCTTCAACTGATGCAAAAATTGAAGCGCGTTTTACCGGTCCAGATCCTGTTATTCTTAGAAAACTTGCAGCTGAAGCGGAAAAGCTTATGGCGCAAGACGATGGTGCGTTTAATATTCGAAATGATTGGCGTGCACGTACTAAAATGATTCGCCCACAGTTTAACGAGCAAAAAGCGCGACGTTTAGGAATCAGTAAATCAGACCTGGATGATGTGCTGCTTACAAGCCTTTCGGGTAAACAAGTCGGTGTATATCGTGATGGAACCCAGCTTTTACCTATTATTGCCCGATCACCTGCGAGTGAGCGCCTTAATGTAGACAGCGTCCATGACTTACAAATATACAGCCCTGTTTTAGGTGTGTTTGTACCAGTAACACAAGTCGTTGATGAGTTTATAGTTGAATGGGAAGATAGCCTAATAATGCGTCGCGATAGAAAGCGAACAATTACGATAATGGCCGATCAAAATGTATTGGGCGACGAAACAGCCGCTAAATTGTTTGCTAGAGTACGAGGCCCTATTGAATCTATAAAGTTACCTCATGGCTACTCTTTAGAATGGGGCGGAGAATATGAATCATCTAGTAAGGCTCAAAAAGCAATATTCGGCTCTTTACCCCTTGGCTATTTAGCTATGTTTGCTATTACTGTTTTACTTTTCAACTCTTTAAAACAACCTATTGTAATTTGGGCTACAGTGCCTTTGGCAATTATTGGTGTAAGTGCCGGTTTATTAGCAATGAATGCACCGTTTAGCTTTATGGGACTACTTGGGTTATTAAGCTTAAGTGGTATGTTAATTAAAAACGGCATTGTTTTAGTCGACCAAATAAACTTAGAGCTTAGCGAGGGTAAATCCCCCTATCAAGCAGTGTTTGATTCAGGTGTAAGCCGCGTCCGCCCTGTTGCTATGGCCGCTATCACCACAATACTTGGTATGATCCCATTATTGTTTGACGTATTCTTTCAGTCGATGGCTGTCACCATTATGTTTGGTTTAGGCTTTGCCACCATACTTACTCTAATTGTGGTGCCGGTTTTATACACTATGGTATTTAGAATTGACTACCCTAAACAGTCTTAATAATTAATAAAAAACGCAGCCTAGGCTGCGTTTTTTATTTGCTTGATTTATACCAACTTAATTACTTTTTTAAGCTTAACGTGCCACTGCTCTTAGCTTTAGTTCCTGATTCGGAATTAGCTTTATTGGCATTTGATTTACCAACATAGGTGGTTGAACGTTTCTGATATGGCGTATTACGGCTGCTTTTGTTGGCTTGCTTATGTTGTTCGTTGTTCTTTGTACCTCGAGGCTTGTCACCTTGATACTCACGCTTATGCACTGATTTTGCTTGGTTGCTTGTGGTTAGCCCAACGTTATTATTCGATGTACTATCGTCATACAATGAGTGTTCTTGTGTTTTACCTGAATCAGCAATCGAGTCGTTAATAACCGCCATTTCTGCATCGCTTAAATGACGCCATTGCCCTACTTTTAACCCTTTAAGGGTTACATTCATAATACGCACACGCTTTAATGTAACCACTTCGTAGCCTAAATATTCACACATACGACGGATTTGACGATTTAAACCTTGAGTTAAAATAATAGTGAATTGCTGGGCACCCGTTTGCGTCACTTTACATTTTTTGGTCACGGTATCTAAAATAGGAATACCGTTTGCCATTTTATTCACAAACTGGCGGTTTAGTGGTTTATCTACGGTAACCACGTATTCTTTTTCGTGGTTATTGCCAGCACGAAGGATTTTATTAACGATATCCCCTTCATTGGTTAAAAAAATCAACCCCTCTGAGGGCCTATCCAAGCGACCAATAGGAAAGATACGGTCAGGATAATTAACCGCTTTTACAATATTACTTTGAATTTTTCGTTCTGTGGTACAGGTAATACCGACTGGTTTATTGTAAGCAATGTAAACCCGTTTTGGTGGTGCTTTTAATGGCTTACCATCAACCAATACCACATCGCTTTGTGCGACTTTAACACCCATTTCGGGTAATTCGCCATTAACAGTAACACGACCTTGCTCAATATATTTATCGGCTTCACGGCGTGAGCAAAACCCTGTTTCACTAATAAATTTATTTAAACGCTTTAAGTCTGTCATATGGCAAATCTTCTTAAATATAAAGGCGCATAGTTTAAACTACTCAAGCTATTTTTTCGCGCTTAATTTGCGCTAATTTACGCCATAGGTATTCAAGAGGCCCTTGCTTAAAATAACGACAGTAGAGTGCAGTAAACATAAGCTGTACAACCACTAAGCAAATAGCAACAAGCCAATAATCAATGCGGTTAAAACTAAGCGCCCACTGAGGGAAAAGCACTTTAAACAATAATAACTGCATAATGGTTTGGCTTATGTATAAAGTAAACGCTAACCGCCCTACGTGTTGGATAAGCCCCCCTATTTGCGCGCTGTTATTGCATAGTTTAACGATTAAATGAATATAAAGCAGCGCCACACATAAAGCAGCCAATTCATTAACAGGCTCTTGTAACGCATAACCAATACCTTGTTCATATGACTCTAACACTAATCGTAAGCTAGTCAGCAATACACTTAACACAGCAAGTTTAATTAGCCCCGACCTGCTAAATCCATCACTAAACACATTACATTTGTAGGCAACAATACCAATTAGCATAAAGCCAGCACCTGCCCACAGTAATAAAATAGGCACTGTTAGCAACATATAAATGCTCATTGTTATATTTTGGCTAAAATGCGCACCAATACTTTGGTAATAACTATTATATATCTGGTAAAACTCGGGAGAATCCCTATAGAGTGGTTCTTCATTAAGCCCTAACATAAACATTGCTGTGGCAAGTAAAGCGATAAAAGTAAAAAAGGCCGCTTTGCTTTTAAGCTCTTCGTCCGTGTAATCTAAATAGCGTAATACCAGTAATGCTGACACCCCATATAAAAACAAAATGTCACCCGCCCACAGTAACAACCCATGTATTAAGCCAAACACAATAAGCCAATATAGGCGTTTTTTTAATGGCTGAATACATTGCTGACGCTGAAACTGAATATAAAGACCAGCACCAAATAATAACGTAAATAATGTGCGAAACCGCCCTTCAACAAATATAAGGCTTAAGTTGTGTAAAAAATTATCGCTAGCTGGAGGTGTGGTGAGTGGAGTATAATTGAGTTCAAAAATTGCAAAGGAATAGCAGTTAATAAATACCAGTCCAAGTACTGCTATGCCCCTTATAAAGTCCATATTATAATTACGCAAACTCTATCCCTTTAAATATTATCTTTGTAGCTATCGGCCCATTTTACAGCTTGTTTGTATAATTTTGGTAAAAAAGCACTGTCTAAATTAATGAGTGATACCGCTTTCTCAAGCGCCCACCAGCTTCCCGTTTCGTAAGCTTTTACCGTTTCAAGGATATAATATAAATCATTTTTCTCGCCGGTTAGTGCCGCTTTAATTTCATCTGGGAATGGCAGTTTATCAACCAACAAGTCCATTGGCTTATCTAAAATAGCATCAAGAAGAGAAAACAGCCCAGTTAAAAATGCCTCACCTTGTACTTGTTTGGCGACTTTACTGGCTATTAATTCACAAAAGCGAGCGCGAATAACACACATTTGCATAAGCTCTATCGGCTTATCACGCACTGTGTGTGCTGTAACAATTAGGCTTACAAACTTCTTTAAACGCGCTTGCCCTAGGTAAACCAACGCTTGTTTTAATGAAGATATTTGGCTTTGCAGGGGAAATACACCACTATTCAATAAACGCAATAATTTATATGCTAGTGCTGCATCAAGCTCAAATAAACCGGTGATTACTTTCACATCAGGATCTGGTTTCATTACTTCTGAGTAAATGGCAATGACCAGCCCATAATTATAATGAATATCTTTTTGCTCTATCATTACTGGACGCGCAAAATAATAACCTTGGAAATAATCAAACCCCATTTGACGAGCTAATTTATACTCTTCATCGGTTTCTATTTTTTCAGCTAATAGCTTAATATTTTTATATTTTTTAAGTTTATTAACTACCAGAGGGATTTCGGCAAGAGGAGTAAGTCGAATATCAAATTTAATTAAGTTGACCAGTTTTAAAAAGCGCTCCCACTGTGGTGAGTAAACAAAATCATCTAGGGCTAACTTATAGTTGCTATGGAATAACTTGCGACATAGCTCGTAAGTATCGTCGGTGGGTTCTATGGTTTCGAGTAATTCAATAACCACATCTTTACAGGGTAAGAAATCACATAAATCAAGCTTTAAGGACTCAGGACCAATATTGATCAGCGCTTTTTTACCCGATGTAATATGGCGGGTACCTAAGTTTAGCTGGTTTTCCATGATAAGCCTTGCTGTAGCTTGACCATCAGATACACCAGGAAAGCAGTTCTCAGAACTATTGCGAAAAAGTAGTTCATAAGCTACTACGTTTTGATTTCGATTGAGAATTGCTTGCCTTGCAACAAATACCGACACATTACCTACTTTATTATATTTTCACCAGACTAAGTAATTAAAGCGTAAATAGGATCGGATGTCACTGAACTTTAATAAATTTTTTAATATAAGTAGGTAATATAATCAGTTATGACGTCATCCCAGCCAAAGCGCGCATGCTTAGCGCTATTTTTTATTGCTTGCCATTGCTTAGGATTAGCGTGATTTACATTCAAGGCCTCAGATAAACTATGCAACAGTGCCTCTGCCTGAGCCGATAAGGTATCACCAGTAAAACTAAAACCAGTCACATTATGCTCAACTGTATCTTTTAAGCCGCCAACACTGTGCACAAGACAAGGCTGACCTGCTCGCATTGCCAGCATTTGGCTAATGCCACACGGCTCAAAAGAGCTAGGCATTAAAAATAAGTCCCCTAGTTGATACATTAAATCACCAACACCTTGGCCATAACCTTTTAAAAACAATAAATTGCTATTTCGTGCCATCGCAGTGGTAAATAATTGTTCTAGTTTTTTATCGCCCGAGCCCAATACAATCAAGCGACCATTATATTGGTTTATAACCTTGCATACCTCATCAATAGTTAAACTATTGTTGTGTGGCTGGCACAGCAGCAATACTTTTTGCTCGGTGAGCCGCCCTACACTGGTCACTAAAGGCCCTTGCAGCTCTGATGCCATAAATTGTAAAACACGTTGGTGAGCAATATAGTGGCTGCTGTCTAAGTGTACGTTTTTTGCCATCCAACTAAAAAGCGTAGCTTCTATCTGCTCTAAAAGCTCGCTAAGCGTTGCCTGCTTCGGGTGTTGAGTTGTGTAATCACAGCCGTTGAGTATCCCAATCAGCTTGCCCTGCTCAGCCGCTTGTTGTAAGTCACGCTCGAGTCCTTCACCACCAAAAAAACCGCCTGCATTGTTACTCGCTATCTGCACTTCTTGGCTATAACTGGGTGAAACCACATGTACTTTATCGGCTAAATTAATAGCACTGCGCATGGGGTTAAAACAATGAGGGTAACGAGGATCACAAAGCAATTGACCATCATAACTTAATGAGGGAAACCACGCTTCTAAGCTAGAGTCATCGTCTTTAAAAGGGCGAATACCTTGTAAGGCTAAGTTATGAACAGTGTACACCAAGCGCAGCTTAGCAAGTTTACGATAGCGAGGCTCAAATTTTAGTAACACTGCCACACAAGCACTGTGCCAGTCGTGTAAATGTAACGTGTTTGGTTGTTTTAATACCCCTTGTAAAAGCGCTTCACAAATCGCGGCATTAAACAGTGCAAACTTACTCGCATCAGTAGCAAATGGACGATTGTCATCATCGTTGCAATACACACTATGTGATTGGCTGAACAAAGGGTGGCTTATTACTATTTGCCTCACTGCATTTTGCGTTTGTAGAATTTCAAACAGCGATAAAACGTGAGAGGCTGAATTGAACGCAACGTTTACTTCACCAATAAAACGGCGCTCACCCAATTCAAAACCATAATCAGGAATAGCCACATCAATCGTTAGTCCCTGTGCCGCTAACGCTTTAGGTACGTCACGTATGACATCGGCAACACCACCGACTTTGGCACTAGGTAACGCATCATTTTCTGCGGCAACCATTAATACATGCATTTATTTACTCTTATAGTTAGCTGCAAGGCTTTCGCCTTGCTATTTAATTATTGATTTAACTTAGTGTCTAACTTTGTCAGCATCTCGCGGGTTACCAAAACAATTCCCTTTTTAGATACTCTAAAACCATTGGCTTCGTCGGTTTTACGATCATAACCAATTTCTAATCCTGGGGGGATCTCACAGCTTCTATCAATAATGGCACGTTTTATTTTACACCCACGGTTAACTATAACACCGGGTAAAATAACCGACTCTTCAATAGTACAATATGAGCGAATATGTACATTAGAAAACAGTAATGACTTTCTCACTATTGAGCCTGAAATAATACAGCCACCGGATACGGTTGAATCAACAGCCATACCCCGACGATCGTCATCATCAAAAATAAACTTAGCAGGAGGAAGCTGCTCTTGGTATGTCCAAATTGGCCAAGTAGGGTCGTACAAATCCAATTGAGGCTCAGGCATAACCAACTCCATGTTCGCTTCCCAAAATGAATCTAAGGTCCCTACATCGCGCCAATAAGGTTGCCCTACTTGTGCAGGATCTCTAAATGGGTAAGCAAACACATTATGCTCTTCGATAATGGCGGGGATAATGTCATGACCAAAATCACGTCCTGAGCCTTCGGTTTGTGAATCTTTTTGTAATTGCTCAAATAAAAACTCAGTATTGAAGACGTAATTACCCATTGACGCTAAACACGTACCTGGTTTGCCAGGCACAGAGCTTGGTTCAGCTGGTTTTTCGTCGAATCGTCGCACTCGATTTTCTTGATCAACGGTCATTACCCCAAAGGTGTTCGCTGCTTCTTCAACCGCGACTTCTAAACAGCATACGGTCATATCGGCACCATTTTCGACATGCTTTGCTAACAAACCGCCGTAATCCATACGATATACATGGTCGCCTGACAAAATCATTACATATTTAGGTAATTCATGGCGAATAATATCCATATTTTGAAATACCGCATCGGCAGTACCGCAATACCATTCATCACCATTACGCTGTGATGCTGGTAAAATCTCAACCGACTCGCCTAATTCCTTTTTAAAGTGCCCCCATGCACGATTTACATGGCGTATTAGCGAATGAGATTTATATTGCGTTGCAATCCCTACTCGTCTTACACCAGAGTTAATACAATTTGATAGTGGAAAATCAATAATACGGTGCTTGCCGCCAAAATAAACGGCTGGTTTTGCACGCCAGTCTGTTAGCTCATGAAGACGAGAACCTCGTCCGCCGGCTAGAATGAGTGCATAGGTGTCTCTGGTTAAATTACTTATATAGCGATTTGCATAACTGGGCATATTACTCTCTCCATTTAGTGTCAGCTATTAGTGTCAGTGTTTGTTTTTACTGTTTGCTGTGAAGTATCTAGTGGGGTTAAGTGCCATATGTCATCACAATATTGGCCTATTGTTCTGTCACTAGAAAATAAGCCACTGGCCGCGGTATTTAAAATACTCATTTGAGTCCAGTGGGTTTGATCAGCGTACGCTTTATCCACTTCACGCTGCGCTGCAATGTAACTGGCAAAGTCATGTGCGGTTAGCCATGCATCGTCTTTGCTTTTAATGCCGCTAATGACATCATCAAATAAGCCGGGTTCAAATAGATTAAAATGACCACTTTCAAGGAGATGCATCACGCTATTTAGATCTGAGTTATTCGCAATAATTTCACTGGGATTATAATGCGCTCTAATTTCGTCAATGTGCTCGGCTTGTGCGCCAAATAAGAAGAAGTTTTCAGCTCCTACTGCATCGCGGATTTCAATATTCGCGCCATCTAACGTGCCTATTGTGAGCGCACCATTCATCATAAACTTCATGTTGCCGGTACCGGATGCTTCTTTACCTGCTGTAGAAACTTGCTCCGACAAATCTGTTGCAGGACATATAGTTTCCATGGCGGTCACATTGTAATTTGGTAAAAAGGCAACTCTTAAAAACATCGATACTTCAGGGTCTTTGTTGATCACCTCAGCAACATTATTAATCAGTTTAATAATTTTCTTCGCCATCATATAACCAGGTGCGGCTTTACCTCCGAGTAATACACAACGAGGGATCATGCCTTGTGTATCGCCACGACGAATGCGGTCGTATAAATGAATAACATGTAGCACATTGAGTAACTGACGCTTATATTCATGAATACGCTTTACCTGCACATCAAATAGCATATTTACATCAAACTCGACGCCACACTTTTGTTTTACTAAATCGACTAAGCGTTGCTTGTTATGCTGTTTTGCCTGCTGCCATGTTACGTGCAATTGCGGATCATCATAAAAACGGCGTAATTGGCTAATTTTTGCAAAGTCGCCTACCCAGTCTTTTCCTATTTTCTCGCTAATAATATGGCTCAGACCCGGATTACAATAAGCAAGCCAACGCCTTGGTGTCACCCCATTGGTTTTGTTATTAAACTTTTCAGGCCATAATGAGTAAAAATCTTTAAACAAACCCGCAGTTAATAACTGGGTATGCAGTGCGGCTACGCCATTGACTGAATAACTACCAACAATGGCTAAAAAGGCCATGCGTATTTGCGGCTCACTGCCCTCTTCAATTAATGATAAGTCTCGTTGCTTTTGCACATCACCCGGCCAATGCCTTGCAACCTCTGCTAAGAAACGGGCATTAATTTCATAAATAATTTCTAAAATACGTGGTAATAATTTAGCAAATAATGCCACTGACCATTTTTCTAATGCCTCAGGCAATAAGGTGTGGTTAGTGTAAGCCATGGTTTGGGTTGTGATGTTCCATGCCTGATCCCAATCGAGTTCATGGTCATCGACTAAAATTCGCATCAGCTCTGCCACGGCAATACTAGGGTGAGTGTCATTAAGCTGAAAAACATGATGCTGAGCAAAGTCAGTAAAATCATCCCCATATTGTTCAATCCACTGGCTGAGTACATCTTGAATGCTTGCCGATGATAAAAAGTATTGCTGGCGTAATCGCAATTCTTTACCATTTTCACTGCTGTCGTTAGGGTACAACACCATGGTTATTTGCTCTGCAAGATTCTTTTGTGCTACCGCTTCTGAATAGCTACCGGCATTAAATTCGGCTAAATTAAATTCATCGGTCGCTTCAGACTTCCAAAGCCTGAGGGTATTAACAATATTATTTTTATAGCCCGGAATGGGGACATCATAAGGAACCGCTAACACATCTTGGGAGCTCACCCACTGGCGATGTTCACGGCCAAATTTATCGGTATAACTTTGTACATAACCCGAGAACTTAACCCGTTTAGCTTGCTCTGGTGCACTCAATTCCCAAGGATGCCCTTCGCGAAGCCAGTTATCCGGTTGCTCAACCTGGTTACCTTCTTTTATTGATTGATTAAACATGCCGTATTCATAGCGAATTCCATACCCCACTACAGGCAGCGCTAAACTCGCGCAACTATCTAAAAAACATGCAGCTAGACGCCCTAAGCCACCATTACCTAAGCCGGCATCATGCTCTGCTTGTTCTACATTTTCCAGCTCAGTACAGTAAGCTTGCAGTGCAGTACTTACCTGAGACTCTAAATCAAGGTTGAGTACCGCATTACCCAGTGCTCTACCCATTAAAAACTCTAGCGATAAATACGCTGTTTTGCGGCGTTTTTGTTGTTTAATTTGCTGATTAGTTTCTCTGCAACGCGCAACGAGTCTATCTCTTATTGTCAGCGCCAATGCATGATATAAATACAACTGCGACTCTCCCACCACATCACGCCCTAAGGTGTAATAAAAGTGGCGAGTTAAATCATCACTTAAGGTACTTTCATCAATCAACGGGCCTTCTTGCCAGCCTTTTACCACACACACTTGCTCGTCTTGCTTAGTCATAATCTTCGCCTTCTAAATTGGCACTAAAAACCCAACTACTTTGTGCTGAAATATTCACGGTTGCATCTTCTTCAACAACAGTTGATGCGTTATTTACGCTTGATAACACTAACGCCCATGTCGCAGTAATGGGCGATTGTGGTAATTGGCAGACCACGGGCTGTTTACTGGCGTTTAAAATAATTAATAAGGCGTGCTTATTTTGCTTATCAAGTAAGCTATACATTAAAAATTGTCGCGTATCTTCATGCCAATGTGTTTCATCCATTTTTTTACCTTGCTCGGTGAACCACTTAACGGTGAAACGTTCATCTATATCATCTAAAAATACACTGTGTTTAAACGCGCTGTGACCGCGCCTAATTTTTAACGCATCATCTATAAACTGAATTAAGCAATGGTTTAGCTGTGAGTCTTTCCATGCAAGCCAGCTGGTACGATTATTCTGGCAATAAGCGTTATTATTACCGCCTTGGGAGTGTGCCATTTCACTGCCAGCGGCTATCATTGGCACCCCTTTAGAGAGCAGTAAGGTAAGTAAAAAGTTTTTTTGTTGTTGTAGGCGCAAGCCCATTATTTCAGGATCGCTACTAAATCCCTCAACTCCGCAATTAAACGAATAATTAGCGCTGTGGCCATCTTGATTGTTTTCACCATTTGCTTGGTTATGTTTGTGCTCATAACTGACTAAATCGGCAAGGGTAAAACCATCATGACTGGTAATAAAATTAATACTATTAAGCGGGCCACGATTACTGTGTTCAAAAATATCAAAGGAGCCATGTAAACGCTTGGCAACATCACTAATAATGCCTTTTTCGCTTTGCCAAAAACGTTTAATCACATCACGGTATTGATCGTTCCACTCACGCCAAGGAGCAGGAAAAGCACCTAACTGATACCCACCAGGGCCTATATCCCACGGCTCACTGATCAGTTTTACTTTATTTAATATAGGATCTTGTGCAACGGCCTGTAAAAACGTGTGAGAAGCACTAAAGCCGGTACTTGAACGCCCTAAAATGGTTGCTAAGTCAAATCGAAAACCATCCACTCCCATAACTTCCACCCAATACCGCAAGCTATCAAGAACCAGTTGCAAAGTTTTTGGATGGTCAATATTTAAGGTGTTACCACAGCCGGTATCATTTATGTATACATTAGGTTGCCCAGTAATAGTGCGATAATAAGTAAGGTTATCGAAGCCACGTAAAGACAATATCGGTCCATCACTGCCCCCCTCGGCAGTATGGTTGTATACAACATCTAAAATAACTTCAATATTGGCGCGATGTAATTCGCTGACCATCTGTTTAAATTCGTTTATATCGTCATTAACCAAATAGTCTTTATGGGGGGTAAAAAAATTGATGCTATTGTAGCCCCAGTAATTTTGTAGCCCTTTAGTAATTAAAAACTGTTCACTTATAAACGCATGTACAGGCAGAAGCTCAATAGCTGTCACCCCTAAACTTTTTAGATGCTCAATAAAACACGGATGGCTTAAGCCTAAAAACGTACCTTGCTGTGCTTTTGGAATACCTGGATGACGACAGGTAGCGCCCTTTACATGGCATTCATAAATAACCGTATTAGCCCAGCTGTGATCAGGCTTTTTATTGATATATGAAACAGATGTAGTCACTTTAGATTTAGGGATATCTATTGCATTATTAACCACGCTTTTAGTGCCTATCGGCATTTGCCCGTAATGGCGCTCGCTCCAAGTAAACTCGTTAAACAAGTCTTTTGCATACGGGTCAATCAGTAATTTATGTTCATTAAATAACATACCTTTTTCATGGTTATACTCACCATCAACCCTAAAGCCATATAATGCGCCAGCGCTCAGTGGTGCAACGTGAATACTCCACACACCGCCTTCGTTAATATTCATCGCTATTTTTAATATTTCTGTATGGCCACTTTTATCAAATAAACAAACAAATGCTTGGCTTGCATTAGGGGCGTATAAGGCAAAGTTGACACCGTTGCTTTGTACAGTCGAGCCTAGTGGCAAAGGTGCACCATGGGTAACCTCAAAGCAATTACTCATCATTCACCTTTTGTAAGTAGACCGTGGTTAAGCCACCCATGTGCAATGTAATACTGTGATCAAAGCCATGACTTGGTTGATTAATTGAATGTATTAGTTGGCTTGGCTCATCAGTGACATTAATACCTGAGCCAAAAAAACATGACTCATCAGTATTTAATATCACCTTGTAACTGCCTGTAGCAGGCACGCCTAAAGTAAAATGTTGATAAGCAGTTGGGGTAAAATTAGCGACAATAACCATAAAATCATCAGCACTTTTAGCATAACGAATAAAGCTAAATATACTTTGCTGACTGTTATCATTATCTATCCATGAAAAACCAGTCGCACAGCTATCAAGCTCATAAAGTGCTGGATGGGCTTGGTACACATGATTAAGGCGTTTAACCGTATCTTGAATACCTTGGTGACTTTGATGCTCAAGCAAGTGCCAATCTATTGAATGATCATGATCCCACTCTTTTCGCTGGGCTATTTCCGCGCCCATAAACAGTAGTTTTTTTCCTGGATGCGCCCACATAAACGCATAATATGCCCGTAAATTAGCAAACTGTTGCCAATCGTCACCAGGCATTTTGTTTAGTAGTGAACCTTTGCCGTGAACGACTTCATCATGACTCAGTGGTAAAATGTAATTTTCACTAAAAGCATACACCATAGAAAATGTCATTTTATGATGATGGTATTTCCTAAATAGTGAGTCTTGCTGCATGTAATGCAAACTGTCATTCATCCAGCCCATATTCCATTTGTAACCAAAGCCCAAACCATTATGCTCAACGCTTTGCGTTACTCCGGGCCACGCCGTTGACTCCTCAGCCACCATCATAATACCGGGATTATTCTTATAACTGCGCATGTTTACTTGTTTAAGGCACTCAATTGCCCCTAAGTTTTCTCTGCCGCCGTAACAATTAGCTACCCATTGCCCTTCTTTTCGGCTGTAATCAAGATACAACATAGATGCCACTGCATCCACTCGCAGTCCATCAATACCAAATTGACTAAGCCAATACATCGCATTCGATATTAAAAAGCTTTTAACTTCAGGGCGATCGTAATTATAAATATAGGTATTCCAATCAGGGTGAAACCCTTGACGCATATCAGCATGTTCATATAAATGGGTGCCATCAAAACAATGTAACCCATGAGGATCGCTTGGAAAGTGCCCCGGCACCCAATCGAGTAAAATACCGATATTGGCTTTATGGCATTGCTCAACTAAGTATTTAAAGCTGGTGTAATCACCAAAACGACTTGTTGGTGCAAACAAGCCTACCGGCTGATACCCCCATGAGCCATCAAACGGGTATTCACTAATAGGCATAAGTTGTAAGTGAGTAAACCCCATATCAGTCACGTAACTTACAAGCTTATCTGCCAGCTCGCCGTAGTTTAAATAACGATTATGTTCAGCGCGTTGCCAAGAACCTAAGTGCACTTCATAAATACTAATAGCGGCATCAATATGATTGCGCTGTTGCCTATTTACAATCGCTTTTTCACTGAGCTTAATAGGGGTAGGTTTGTACTGTAATATACTTGCAGTGCCTGGCGCTTGTTGCATTTTAAAGGCAAATGGATCGGCTTTATCTAAAACTTCACCACTGAGTGTGGTGATAGCAAATTTGTAACACATCTCGGCGCACAGCCCCGGGATAAATAACTCCCATACTCCACTGGCAGGATGAAACCGCATGAAGTGACGATTGGCCTGCCAAAAGTTAAATTCGCCAATCACTGAAACACTGGAAGCGTTTGGTGCCCATACACAAAAACGAACACCGTCTACGCCCTGTTGAGTCATAAATTGCGCGCCTAAGTGCGCATAGGCATGCTCAAGACTCCCTTCGTTAAACAGGTACATCGCTTGCTCATCAAGCGTACTACTGAAGCTGTATTCATCGTAAAAGGTAATATTATTGCTTTCATAACTAACTTGGCATTGGTAAATACTGCTTGGCATACTTGATAGCTCAGCTATAAATAAATCACTTTGTTTATAGCGCAATGCAGTAATTGTTTGATCACCAATTAACAATTCAACCTGCAGTGCTGCTGGCAAATACACTCGAATTTCTATGCCGCTTTGTGTACTATGCGCTCCTAAAAAGCTAAACGGGTCTTTAAAGCGTCCTGCTGCGAGCGCAGTAACTTGTGAATCATAATCAGTCACTGGCGTTGATTTCATATTTTTTATACTGCCCATTTACCCATTCCTCATTGAATGTATTGCAGTCAAAAGTGATGCATTATCAGTAAAAATATCCTCGCACGTATGTGTTAACACCCGTCTCCAATTGGGATACTCTTTATCTGTACCCGGAATGTTAACTGGGTAGCATTGTTTGTCTAAGTCATCAATTTGTAGGGCAAATAATCGCGATGGTGACTTTGCTAAACACAAAGCCAGCGCGCTATAAATCGCAAAAGCATCAGTGTTTAATGACATATCAGAATGTGTGTCGTGTGTATTAATAAAACCAAGTAGCCGCTGTTGTTCTTGTTGCCGTTGCTGCACGAGCTGCTGATGTTCAACGGCATCAATCAATTGATACTGTTGTTTGAGATTCAAATCACTATGCTGCCACCAGCCAACAAATGGCGGTACGTCATGATTGGCAATCATCAGCAGGCATTGTTCGCTAAGATCATCACGATTAACAAATTCATCATTTTGTTGTTTTTCGAAATAAAATAAACTGTTTGAAAAAATTCCACTGCTCACCAGCGCTTCTTTTACTTCAGGTGGCACAACACCTAAATCTTCGCCTATCACGACAGCCTGATTAAGGTGTGATTCAATTTTCAAAATAGCTAACAAGTGCTCGAATGGATAGTAAACATAGCAACCATCTTGGCTGTTATTATTGTTAAAGCACCACCATAAACGTCTAATTGCCATCACATGATCAATACGTAATCCACCCACAGCATTCATATTGGCGCGTATAAGTGAGCGGTAAAAGTAATAGTTATTGTCAGCAAGGCGCTGAGGATTTATTGCTGGCAAACCCCAATTTTGGCCACTTTCAGCCCAAGGATCTGGTGGAGCTCCCACAGTCGCATCTTGGCTAAACAGTTTCTGCTGATGTTTATATTCACTGCCCTCTTTGGCACAGCCAACTGCTAAGTCGTTAATCAAACCAATCGCCATTCCTTGGTCGATACAATGTTGTTGGCATCGTGCGAGTTGGCTGTGTGCCTGCCATTGCAGGTAATGGTCGAATGTCGGCTGCGTAGTTTCTAGCATAGCAAGTACATCACGGTGCTGTTTACAAAATGCAGTAAATTCATCTTGCCTTGCTTGATTGCCCTGCTGTTGAAAGTGCGCATAAAGCAGTTTAAAGGCATTATATTTCTGCTCAGTAACCGTTTTATAATTAATAAAGGTTATATCTTGCTCGCTGTGCGACGTTAAACAACAAGAGGATAAGTAATCATCTAAAGTGGGGTTGTTAATACTATCGGGCGATAAGTTAATTGCTATATACAATGGATTGAGTAACGCGCGGTTACTGGGGTTATAGGGACTGGCGCACTCTGGGTTATCTGCAAATAATAAGTGCAGAGGATTAAGTAAAATATAATCCATTTTTTGTTTTGCACATAACGTGGTTAATTCAAGTAAATCATTAAAATCACCAATTCCCATTCCGGCTTGGTTTTTTAATGTATATAACTGAATTGATAAGCCAAGGCGTTTACTATCGGCAATTTGATAAACTTGTTTAGGGATAGACCAAATTTGTGTAGTTGCCGATTGCGCTCCCATACTCAGCAAAGCATCATAATAACCCGTAGGTAAATGGGTAAGTGGTAACGCTATTTCAATATAACGGCAGTCCTTAAAAAAATACTCGCCTAATGGCGCATAGTCAGCTATTTGCTCAAATTGTAGTTTTATATTTAATGCAGGTATATTAAGCGTAATTTTATGGTGCGCGTCGGCTTCTTTAATACGTACTTTAAGCACATTGCTAGGCTGTTTTACTAAGCTAACAGCCGGTGCAAGCGTTAACCAAGTGGCCGCATCTAATTGATAATTTAACTGAGCTATTTGTGTTGCATCACTGGTGTCAACGCCACAGCACTGCAAGGCTAACTTGCGCGTTTGTTCACTAAAAATAACGTGTTCACCAGAATATTTAGTGTACTCATAGCCTATTCCATGCAAATAAAATGATTGCGATAGTGCGTCCATTCACCAACCTTAATTAATGCGTTGAGTATTTACTATACTATTTTCTGAACCAAAATTATTGGCCTGATAGCCATCAGCCTGATGGTCGTTGTCCCACTGCTTACCATTAATCAAGTAACGGAAGTGAAACTCTTTATCAACAGGCAAACGCTGTTTACATTTAAACACACCCAATTTTTTATTTAATTTCATTGGCACTGGCTGCCAATCATTAAACTCCCCAAGCAAACAGACATCTTCAGCATCAGGATGAGAAAATTCAAACGTAACTTCTGCTTCGTTTTTTGTCTTAAAAAAGCGTTTATTCAACATAATAGGCTCCAACTAAACCATAAGGGTTATTAATCTTTGCCACAGGCCAAACAGCTTAAATAGGCGATGTGGAATCCATTCATTCACATAAAAACAAGCTTAAAGTTAAACAAAACTTTATTTACGCATTATTACAGTGCGTTATTTATTTTATCGCACTAGGTTGGTGCAGTTTTTAACCATTTAAACAGGTTTTTAGGTAAGCTCCTTTACCGAGCAATTTTTAAACCAACTACACTCAATTAAATAACTTTTAAAACAATACACTCATAATCATTTTTATTACCGCATTATGGTTAAAAACCTTTAGCTTAGCGGCATCATCAGCGATAATAATTATCCACCTAGCCAATGCGATGAATATTTAAAGACTATGATTAAAAAAAGCATTTTTATTACCTCTGTTATTGTTTTTCTAACCATCATCGCTGTTGTGGGTAGTTCAATTTATACACTATATAGTAAAAAGCTTGTCTCTGTAGATCCAAAGTTAAAAGAAATTTCAGGTATAGAGTTTGATAAATATAAACGTCTATGGGCTATTAATGACAGCGGTGACGAACCTAAGCTATATAGACTCAATGACGATGGCTCTATCGCTAAAGAAATTTTGGTGAGCAATGCAAAAAATATTGATTGGGAGGACATGACGCAAAATAAATTTGGTCATTTTTTCTTAGGGGACTTTGGTAATAATAAAAATGAACGTAAGTGGCTAACCATTTATAAAATAGAAAACCCCATTGATATTAAAACAAATACCACTGAAGCTGAGATAATTAAATTTACCTACCCAGAATTAGACGGCAGCCCAATAAAGCCAGAACAACGTAACTACGACTTAGAGGCTTTTGTGGCTTTTGGCCGGCATTTATATTTATTTACAAAAAACCGAACTGAGCCCTTTGATGGTATTACCAATGTTTACAAAGTAGGCGACCATGCAGCAAATTTTGACGCCCAGCTAATAGACTCATTTAGAACCTGTACCACTATGGAAAAGTTATGCTGGATCACCTCAGCGGCGCTCAGTCCAAATAGAAAAAAACTTGCACTACTAGATTCAACCAGTATTTGGCTGTTTGAAAACTTCAAAGGAGATAAATTTTTCTCTGGCGATGTATCTAAAATTGATCTCGGCATTGTGACCCAAAAAGAAGCGATCACGTTTTATGATAACAATACTATTGCTTTTACCGATGAGGAGTTTAAAGGCATTGGCGGTAATGTTTATTTTTTAAAGCTCGACCAAGTTACTAAAGTTAAAGTCAAACGAAGTCATACTCAAGCTAAGTAAGTTAAAATAAATCTATTTCTGAATCATTTTCCTGTACCTTGATTAGCTGCTCAGCGATTAAATCTTCGTAGATACAAAATTTATCTCGGCCATTATTTTTAGCGTAATATAGTGCTTTATCAGCGTTCTCTATTACAGTGATTGGAAAATCATAAGGGCTAATACGTGCTAAACCAGCACTGACCGTCATATTTCCAATAAAAGGAAACGATGTATTTCTGACGAGCTGTAAAAATTCTGCCATTTTATTACTTATAGAGTCTGCCTCGGTAGGCTCAAAAACAATCACAAATTCTTCTCCACCAAAGCGAAAAATCAAATCGGTTGAACGAAAAAAATGACGCATATTTTGCGCTAATATCAGTAGCACTTCATCGCCACAGATATGACCATACTTGTCGTTTATATTTTTAAAGTGATCAATGTCTAAAATAGCCAACCAAGATGTAGATGCGTATTTTTGCAGCCTTTTACCCTCACCCCGGGATAAACTGTGTACTTTCAATACTTGTTTTTCAATCAGTTGCTTTATTTTTTTATCAAAGGTTTGTCTATTTAATAGACCTGTTAATTTATCTCTTTCATTTTCATGAAGAATGACTAAATAGTTTTCAAAAATACGACAAAAAGCATTCAACATCACTTGAGATGGACTATCTAGGCTGTTTGAAACCACTGAAATTGCGGCAACTGTTTTTTCTTGGCGGGTAATAGGTAACCAACGGCGCTCAATGCCATCTGTTGATTGCACAGTGATAATGCAAGCAGAACGTAAGCAAGATAGAAGTTCATCCTCAGGGTGTGTAACAATTTGTCGTTGTTGCCACTCAAATTGTTTTTCACCAGTAATTTTTAAACAAAGACTTTGCTCAATAGTAAGCTGGCCCTGAACTTCTATATCTTTATAAACTGAGACTTCTTTACAGCCAATAAACTCTTGGATGGTCGATATCAAACTGTATTCAAGAGAATCTACATCTCTATTTTTAGTTATTTTGATGACTGAATTGAGTAAATTTTCTTGCATTGTACTCCCTAAAGCAAACTGGGCGTTAACAACTAATAAAATTCAGCATAGACCACGCCGTGGAATATGCTAGGTTTTATTAATGCCTGCCAGCTCAGGGAGATTTTTATTACTAATCTTAAATAAAGGAAACCTAACTATTAGTCATGCAATTTATAAATTTTTCAGATACCAGCGTTATAGCCACTTTATCAGTGTACATAACCTCACTATTTTTTGTAATAAAGTCAGCACACTGCGCTTGTGATTGTTTGAATTTTTGCTTGCATGAGTTTACTGACTCTCCAATGACTTCTTGATAAATACTTTCATCACATAAGCTATTGGCAAACTGACTCGCACCAGTAATAATCTCATCAATATTGATGGGAGAGGATTCTAGTTTGAAAAATATATCGCTGTAAGTTTCAACCGTTATATTATCGCTTGAGTCAAATAAAGTGGCCTTCGCACTTAAATATGAGCCACCTATTATTAATAAGGCTGCAGCAGCTAGTGTTGTGTATTTCATAACATTTCCTTGTAATGTGTTTGAGCAGTTTTTCCAAAACACCCTGTTTTACATAGTATAACCAACTAAGGTTTATACATGTAATAAGTATATTTATCAGGTTTATTCAATACTTGGGGATTGTGGCAAACGAAGAGGCGAAGAGCCTATTGATTTGGTAAAAACAATCCTTGTTCCTAATAATGAGAAGATTACAATTAAGTAGGCTTAAATGCAAATAATTAATACTCACTGAATGGTAATAAACAATCAAATTAACGCTTAAATTTAGTTTCTAAAATAACCGATGAACGAGTACGCTCTACGCCATCGAGATTACCTATATCGTCCAGTAAATGGCTCAACTGCTCAAGGTTTTGAGCCTCAACAATGGCAATTAAATCAAACTCACCACTAATTGCATACAACTGAGATATAGCATCTATTTGCTTTAACTCTACGTTGGTTTTTGTCGTTAGCTTCTGCATAACCTTTATAGAGACGTGCGCAGAAACCAAGCTATTTAAAAAATCATCACCAAAGTCAACGCTATACCCTTTAATTACCCCACTTTGCTCCAACTTGAGCATACGGCTTTGCACTGTTGAGCGTGATAAATTTAAATGCCGAGCTAGATCAGAAATACTCGCTCGAGCGTTCATTTTTAATACTGATAGTAACTTTTCATCTTGGGGAGTTATCATAATGCTAATAAGTTTCGTTGATTTGACCATTATTCTAATCATTTTTCACAAAATAGCACTGCAAATTTAATTCATAACCTTTGATAATGACACTTTTAACAAGTAAAACACATTGTATTGCTGAATAAGCCTGAGCTTAGCGTTATTTTTCAGCAACGTATTTTTTTATGTGATCAATTTAGGTGTAAAAATGCAAGTAACCAGAGATTTATTTAACGACGTAATGGTCCCTAACTACAACCCATCTGCAGTTATTCCGGTTCGTGGTGAAGGCTCACGCGTGTGGGATCAAAATAATAACGAATTTATCGATTTTGCCGGTGGTATTGCGGTTAATTGTTTAGGTCATTGCCACCCTGCATTAGTAGGCGCACTTAAAGAGCAAGGCGAGAAAATTTGGCACTTAGCAAATGTAATGACCAATGAGCCAGCACTTCGCTTAGCTAAAAAAATGGTTGATGCGACCTTTGCTGAAAAAGTTTACTTTGCAAACTCAGGAGCTGAAGCAAACGAAGCGGCTTTAAAATTAGCGCGTCGCTTTGCACTGGATAAATTTGGTGCTGAAAAATCTAAAATTATCGCTTTTAATAAAGGCTTTCATGGCCGTACTTTTTTCACTGTAACAGTGGGAGGCCAAGCCGCTTACTCTGATGGTTTTGGTCCAAAACCTGCTGATATTGTTCATTGTGATTACAATGATATTGCCGCTTTTGAAGCCTTAATTGGTGATGATACTTGTGCGGTAATGATGGAGCCATTACAAGGTGAAGGCGGTATTGTGCCACCAACCAATGAATTTGCACAAAAAGTACGTGAACTGTGTACTAAGCATAACGCACTGCTAATTTTTGATGAAGTGCAAACGGGTGTTGGCCGTACAGGTCACTTATACGCATACGAAGGCCTAGATGTTATTCCTGACATTTTAACCACGGCTAAAGCATTAGGTGGCGGTTTCCCAATTGGCGCGATGATCACCACTACTGACATTGCAGCTCACCTAAAAATAGGCACTCATGGTTCTACCTACGGTGGTAACCCATTAGCGTGTGCTGTAGCAGAAGCGGCTTTCGACACAGTAAATACCCCTGCGGTTTTAAATGGCGTAAAAGAACGTGAGCAAATGTTCCGTGATGGTCTAAATACTATTAACGAAAAATACCATGTATTTAGTGAAGTACGCGGTAAAGGCTTACTGATTGGTGCGGTATTAAATGAGAAGTTTGAAGGCCGTGCTCGCGACTTTTTAGTCGCAAGTGCTAACAACGGTTTAATGAATTTAGTCGCCGGAATGAACGTCATCCGCTTTACGCCTTCATTAGTGATCCCATTTGAAGATATTAAAGAAGGCTTAGCTCGCTTTGAAAAAGCAGTGAGCGAAGTTGTAAACGGTTAATCACTAAGTAAAACATATTAAGCCCTGAGATAAATGTTTACCTCAGGGCTTTATCGGAGCAAGTAATTAATGCAAGTATTACGTCCTATTACTGTCAATGATTTTGCAGCACTTAAAGAGATTGCCATTGAATCAGGCCATGGTTTTACCTCTTTACCTGTCGATGATGGGCAACTACAAGAAAAAATAGACCGTGCACAAAACAGCTTTACTAAAAACGTTGATAAGCCTATCGACGAAAGCTATTTATTTGTTTTAGAAGACAGTCACACTGGCAAAGTAATTGGTACTACCGCCATTGAAGCAGCCGTCGGCTTGTCTGTACCTTTGTACCATTACCATTTAGGTAAAACCGTCCATCATTCACCCACTTTAGGCGTTTACAATACCGTTGATATTTTAAGTATGTGTAATGACTACACTGGTTGCTCAGAAATATGTACTTTATTTTTACGTGAAGACAGCAGAAAAGGCTTAACAGGTCGATTTTTATCACGTTCACGCTTTTTATTTATGGCACAGCATAGTGAACGCTTTGCCGACACTGTAATTGCTGAAATGCGTGGCGTGAGTGATGACCAGGGGCACTCTCCATTTTGGCAATGGTTACAAGAACACTTTTTTAGTATTGAATTTCCACAAGCCGACCACTTAGTAGGCTTAGGCGATAAAGTATTTATTAGCGAGCTTATGCCCAAATACCCTATCTATGTAAACTTACTAAGTAAAAATGCACAAGCGGTGATTGGCCATGTCCATGATAAAACCAAGCCTGCACTTAAGTTACTTGAAAAAGAAGGGTTTGAACATCGTGGCTACGTTGATTTATTTGACGCAGGCCCCACGGTAGAGGCAAAGCTCGGTAATATTCGCAGTATTCGTGATTCACAGGTTTGCCCTATTACCATTGGTGAACTTGAACATATTAATGAGCAAAGCTCAGATACCCTTGCTATTTGTAATCAAGGAGTTAGCGACTTTAGAGCCACGTTCACTAAACACGCTCATTATAATCAAGCAAAGCACACCTTAGTTATCAGCCAAGAAGTAGCTGATGCACTTCATTTAAATCAAGGAGATGCAGCGCGATTTTTCCGCCTGTAACACTATTTATGAACACACAACTAATTAATAACCAATGGCACGCAGGCCAAGGCCCTGCTTTTAATTCTGTTAACCCAAGTAATGGCGAAATTGTTTGGCAAGGTAATGGCGCCAGCCCCGAACAAGTTAGCAGTGCCATAGAAGCGGCAAGAGCTGCGCAAATTCAATGGGCCGATATGCCAATTGAACAACGTATTACCATTTTAGAAAACTTCGTTGCCCAATTAAAAGAACACAGCGAAGAATTTGCTAGCATTATTGCTCGTGAAACAGGTAAACCATTATGGGAAACACGCACAGAAGTCGGTGCGATGACAGGCAAGGTTGCTATTTCTATCCGTGCTTACAATGAACGTACTGGCACAACCGAAAACCCAATGCCTAGCGCAAAAGCCTTTATTCGCCATAAACCACATGGTGTAGTGGCTATTTTTGGCCCGTATAATTTCCCTGGGCATTTACCAAACGGTCATATAGTCCCTGCTATATTAGCGGGTAATACCGTGGTGTTTAAACCATCTGAATTAACTCCTCATGTAGCGCAGTTTACTTTAGAGCTGTGGCTAAAAGCAGGCTTACCTGCTGGGGTTATAAACCTTGTTCAAGGTGAACTAGAAACAGGTAAAGCACTTGCCTCACATCAAGATATCGATGGCTTATTTTTTACTGGTAGCTCAAACACAGGCCATTTATTACATAAACAATTTGCAGGCCATCCAGGTAAAATCTTAGCGCTTGAAATGGGCGGTAACAATCCGCTGGTGGTTAAAGATGTTGCTGATGTGAGCGCCGCCGTTCACGATATTATTCAATCGGGCTTTATTACTTCGGGTCAGCGTTGTACTTGTTCACGTCGATTATTTATTGAAAAATCAGCCAATGGCGATGCGATTTTAGAAAAGCTGATCAGCGCAACCAAAAATATTCTTGTAGATGATAGCTTTGCAGCCGAACAACCATTTATGGGTGCCATGATCAGTGAAAAAGCCGCCTTAGGCATGGTTGCAGCGCAAGCTGACCTAGTTAAACAAGGTGCTGAGGTACTCGTTGAGCTTAAACAATTAAAACCAGGCACTGGGTTTGTCAGCCCTGGTATTATTGATGTCACTAATATCGATGAAATCGCTGATGAAGAACACTTTGGCCCGCTAATTAAAGTATACCGCTACACTGACTTTGATAGCGCTATAGCAGAGGCGAACAACACCAGCTTTGGTTTATCTGCAGGTTTACTTGCAGACAGCGAAGATGATTACAGCCACTTTTTAAAGCGTATTCGTGCCGGTATTGTTAACTGGAACCGCCCTATTACAGGCGCATCAAGCGCAGCGCCATTTGGTGGCATAGGTGCCAGTGGTAACCACAGAGCCAGTGCATACTATGCTGCAGATTACTGCGCATACCCAGTGGCCTCAGTAGAGTCAGAAAAAGTTAACTTACCGCAAACCCTCGCGCCGGGCTTAATAATTGAATAACAATTTTAGAAAATTTAAGGATTTACCATGCATACTGATGTAAACACATTATTTGATAACTTATGGCAAAACTACCTAACAGTAACGCCATCAGCTGATAAAATTCATGACTTATTAGGCTCAACGCAAAAAGACGACATTATTAACGATCATATTGCTTTGCGTACTTTTAACATAGAAAAAGTAGGCCTTGAAAAACTAGCTGCGCACTTTTTAGCTATTGGTTATAAAGAATGTGGTGAGTACCACTTTGAAGCAAAAAAGCTCTACGCCAAGCATTATGAACATAGCGATCCGACACAGCCTAAAGTGTTTATTTCTGAATTATTAGTTGAAAAATGTTCGCCTGAGCTTCAAGCTATCGTTACTGATATGGTTGCACAAATTGACGAAAGCGCTGTGACTGCCGATAACTTTTTATATTCAGGCACACATTGGCAAGTAAGCACCGATACATACAAAAAGTTATTAGCTGAGAGCGAATATGCAGCGTGGATGTCTGCGTGGGGTTACCGTGCAAATCATTTTACTGTGAACATTAATACCTTAGCTAAATTTGATAACATCCATGATGTAAACCAAGCTCTTAAAGATGCAGGTTTTGCACTTAATACCTCAGGAGGCGAAGTAAAAGGCTCACCAGAGGTGCTACTAGAGCAATCATCAACATTAGCTGATGAATACGCTGTGACCTTTTGCGATGGCGATATGCGCATTCCTAGCTGTTTTTACGAGTTTGCTATTCGTTATCCAAAACCAGATGGTGAAATTTACACTGGATTTGTTGCAGCCTCTGCAGATAAAATTTTCGAGAGCACCAACGCACGTTAACTGTGTTGTGCTAAATTAAAAAAAGCCCATTTTTGGGCTTTTTTTGTTTCTGAGAAAAAGCTCACTTATAAATCATAAAAACAACGGCTTGTAGTCGTTTTCTAATTGTTCAAATGACAAATTACCAATAAAACGACCAAAGCTCAGCCACGTAGCAAGTCCTCTTAAATCTTTAAAATGAGGCGGCACAAATTGCGGGTTTTCAATCACACCTAAATCATGTAGTTGCGATATTAACCTAAAGTCATCAATTGATATTTTACCCACCAGCAATAGCGGTAATTGGTCAATTCTGCCAAGCTGTATCGCCACCCGAATTAAGTTATAAACCAATACAAAGCCTTTTATATAAGCAATGTCTTTAGTAAACGGTAAGCCGGTTGCGGTGCTACCTCTAAATACACGCTGTGCAAGGGTGTAGCTGTCGTCTTTTGATAACCCTTGTGCTACATAATCTCGGTATATATCTACAAACTCAGCACCATCAATCACTTTGGTGACCGCTTGAATACGGTTTACTAATTTTGATAAGCGACGTGGTGTTGATTTAAGAGTAATTATTTCGGTCAGTACTGCAAGCCCTTCTTGGGTAACGGTAGAGCTTGGCGTGCCTTTACTCAAACAAGTTAAATAAGGTTGCGCTAAGCCATTTTGAGTGGTGCCTACATGGATCCAGCCCTCGTGTACCTCTAAAATATCTAATTCGCGCTGAGAAAACTTAACATCTTGATTAAGCTTTATATTGTTAGCTCCTGCTGCGGCATCACTGACAATTCCATCACTAAGCATTACTTCCACATTAATGCCTTGCATACTGGCATTAACTTGTTCAGATAAAATCCGCACCGCATCACTGGCATCAATATTTTTAGGATCTTCAGGCAAAATGTTCGCATCAAGTAAACTTTTTAATGGCTGCTCGAGCATATTAGCAAGCTCAGATAAAGAAGGCTCACCAGCATGAAAAAGATCTTTTGGGTGACCAAATAGCTCTACCGACAAGTCATGAAATTCGGCAGTGCCTCGATGCTCCAGCATATTGAGCACTGTTTTATATTCACCACACATTTTACCCATATATTGGGTTATTGGGTTTAATTGTCCCAACTGATTAATAATATTACGATGCAGTGTTGAAAATGCTTGGCGCAACTCACTAGGCACAAATCCTAAATCGCGCTGTTGGTAATAGGCACGATCTATCAGAGGATTTTTTTGACATTTTTGCCTAAAAAACTCTTCTTTAGTCTGTTTATCCCAATTAATTGCATCGAGTATTCTAATGGGGGTTTGCAGTGCAATAAGTTGGTCGGATAATTCACGAGTTTTTAAAAGTAACGCTTTGTCTATCATGGTAAAAGCTCAACATAAAGTGAACTTTGAGCATAATTTATAAATTGAAAATAACAAAGCAATATCGCACATTCTTGACTATTGTTTTTATGATGATCGACCCGCATATCTACCCCGTATGAGAGAATAAATAAAAGGTATAAACAATGAAAAATGAAATCGACAACAAACAGATTCTAGCGGTTTACGAACGTATCCAGCAACGTGGTAAAACCACAGAAGAAGGTAAGCTTTATCAGGGGGTCACTGCATTTTCTGATATTGACGGCTATACCGTTTACTTACAAGGTAGTGGGGTATTATTACGTTTTGGATTTCATAATACCTATCACTTAGATTATGAACATGACAAACACAAAGACGATTTTTTGAAGAAACTCTACAACATAGCTAACGAAGAGTAATGCGACCAACAAATAGACGAAATAGGCCAACTGGTTCACGCAATTTACAGTTTATTCACCAAGTTATTGCGCAATTAAAAGCTGAACCTGAAAAGCTGCAACTGATAAAAAATAACCTTGCTTATTACCGCGAACAAACACACTTAAAGCGCGGTTTTTTGCTCGCGATTGAACGTTTTGATTGGGTGTTTGAAGCTACTGATAACATCGACGAAATTTGTGAACAGATCATGGCCGATGATTATATTGGCAATCGCTTAAGACGTTATCCCCTTCTATTTAAAGGTGTTGTTGAAACCTAAACAGCACCTTGCTTTACCCCTTCTTAGGTTAACATTCGGTTAATTTACCTCCCATCTCCCTTTCTATAATCGGTATTTCATCGGAAAAACAGATATATTCGTTTTACCTTCACATAACTACCCTGCTGGTAAAAAATACAATTAGTACTCTAATAGTTAACGCACTAACAAATAAATCACTAAAAGTTTCTCTTACCTCGTAAACAATTAATTACACTATATAAGCAAACACAAAAAACAAATATAACCCACTGTTATTTATTGATTTTATATAAATCATTATGTTGTTAATTTTGCATCATTTAATACTCATTTTGTTAATCATTTATCCATACTTTACTCTCTTGCTATTTACACAAGCCTTGAATTGTTAGAGCTATTACCTTAAGCTTAATCTTTATTGAACGTTCAATTAATAAAAATTATGCCCAAAGTTGGAATGGAACCTGTAAGGCGTCAGCAGCTAATTGACGCGACTATAGAATCAGTTGCTCAAAAAGGGCTTCAAGCGACTACAATTAATAGCATTAGTAAAAATGCTGGAATGTCATCAGGCATAATTAGTCATTACTTTGGTGGGAAACAGGGGCTAATTGAAGCAACTGTGCGTTATTTACTCTCGAACTTGAAAGACGACTTAATTAATAAAGTTGATGAAAACACCACTGCAACTCAAAGGTTAATGTTTATTGTTGAATCAAACTTTGCGCTAGTACAACAACGAAAAGATACCACTCGGACGTGGCTAAGTTTTTGGGCGCAATCAATGCACGATAAGGAACTTCATCGTTTACAAAAAGTAAACAGCAAACGCTTGCAGAGCAATTTAACCGTTTCATTTAAGCAATTAATGCCTTTGGCGCAAGCGACACTCGCGGCCGAATTAACCGCAGCAATGATTGATGGCTTATGGCTTCGTGCCGTATTAAGCCAATCAGACGAAAATCAGTTTAAACACAGTGAATCACTGGCTAAAAACTACGTGCATTCACTTATCAAGCAATATGGAGCCTAACGTGACTACACCTATTTATCAAAACTTTATCAACGGCCAATTCCTTGCGAATAAAAGCGGCGAAACATTTGATGTAGTAAACCCTGCAACCGGCCAGGTAATTTATGCCGTTGAAGTCGCTGATGAGTATGTTCAAAACGCAGCGATAGAAAGTGCAAAACAAGGCTTTAAAGTTTGGTCAGCGATGACCCCTATTGAGCGCAGCCGTATTTTATTAAACGCCGTTGCTATTTTACGCGAGCGCAATGACGAGCTTGCCCTGGTTGAAGTTCTCGATACTGGTAAACCAATGCAAGAAGCTAACTGCGTAGATATTGAAACAGGCGCAGATGTTATTGAATATTTCGCAGGCCTTGCCCCTGCACAAGTTGGTCAACAGCAAATGGTTGGCGATGATTTTTATTATACTCGCAAAGAACCTCTAGGTATTTGTGCAGGTATTGGTGCATGGAACTACCCATTACAAATTGCATGTTGGAAGTCAGGTCCTGCTCTTGCAGCGGGTAATGCATTTATTTTTAAGCCATCTGAAGAAACACCACTTGGCGCAATTAAATTAGCCGAAGTGTTTATTGAAGCAGGCGTTCCTGCTGGCGTATTTAATGTAGTGCAAGGCGCGGGCGAAGTAGGTCAATGGCTTACTGCACATCAAGATATTGATAAAGTATCGTTTACTGGTGAAGTAGGTACAGGTAAAAAAGTTGTAGCCAGTGCTGCAGGCACATTAAAAGATGTGACTATGGAGCTCGGTGGTAAATCGCCATTACTAGTATTTGATGATGCTAATATAGAGCAAGCAGTAAGTGCCGCTATGCTAGGTAACTTTTATACCCAAGGTGAAATTTGCACTAACTGTACCCGTATTTACGTACACAAAAATGTTTACCAACAATTTATTGATGAACTTAAAACACGCACTGAAAACAATATTATTGCCGGCGACCCACAAGATCTAAACACTAACTTTGGCGCGCTTATTTCTAAAAAGCATCAAGATTTAGTAATGAGCTACATTAATAAAGGCCTTGAAGAAGGCGCAACACTATTAACAGGTGGTTCAACGCTTTCTCCAGAAGCAGCGCCAAATGGCTATTTTGTAGCGCCGACTGTGTTTGTTGATTGCAATGATGAAATGACTATCGTTAAAGAAGAGATTTTTGGCCCAGTAATGAGCGTTTTAGTCTTTGATGATGAAGATGATGTGATTGCCCGCGCTAATGGCACTCACTTAGGTTTAGCTGCAGGCGTTTTCACCAACGACATTAAACGCGCTCATCGCGTAATTCATCAACTTCAAGCCGGTATTTGTTGGATTAATGCTTACGGTAACTCACCAGCAGAAATGCCAGTGGGTGGTTATAAGCAATCGGGTATTGGTCGTGAAAATGGCATAGAGACTCTAGATCATTACACACAAACTAAATCTATTTATGTTGGCATGGCCGACATAGAAAGCCCGTTTTAAGGAATCATCATGAACCACTCTTTTGATTATATTATTGTAGGTGCGGGCTCAGCAGGCTGTGTGTTAGCAAATCGCTTGTCTGAAGATTCAAGTAACAAGGTATTGTTACTTGAAACCGGCGGCAGCGATAAAAGCATCTTTATAAAAATGCCAACGGCACTCTCTATTCCAATGAATACAGATAAGTTTGCGTGGCAATTTCATACGCAACCAGAGCCACATCTAGATAACCGTGAAATGCATTGCCCACGCGGTAAAGTTCTTGGCGGCTCATCATCGATTAATGGCATGGTGTATGTGCGTGGCCACGCTAAAGATTTTGATGAATGGCAACAGCACGGTGCTAACGGCTGGGATTACCAAGCGTGTTTACCGTATTTTAAAAAAGCAGAAAGCTTTTACCTAGGTGAAAATAGCCATCGTGGTGGCAAAGGTCCGCTAGGTGTTAATAACGGCAATAACATGGAGAACCCGTTATACACTGCATTTATTGAAGCGGGTGCAGAGGCCGGTTATTCAACAACAAATGACTACAATAGTGCTCAGCAAGAAGGTTTTGGCCCTATGCACATGACCGTTAAAAACGGTGTGCGTAGCTCAGCCTCTCGAGAATATTTAGATCCTATTAAGCATCGTAGCAACTTAACAATCGTTACAGGTGCTCTTGCCCAGCGCGTTATTTTAGATGGTAAAAAAGCAACCGGCGTTGAATACAAGCTTAATGGCGCGGTTAAAACTGCAAAAGCAAATAAAGAAGTTATCTTAAGCGCAGGCTCTATTGGTTCACCACACCTACTACAGCTTTCAGGTATTGGTGATACTCAAGCACTTGAGAAAGCAGGCGTTGAAGTAAAACATCACTTACCAGGTGTAGGCCAAAACCTGCAAGATCATTTAGAGTTTTACTTTCAATATAAGTGTAAACAACCAATTACCTTAAACGGTAAGTTAGGCTTGTTTTCTAAAGGTTTAATTGGCGCAAAATGGCTACTAACTCGCAAAGGCTTAGGCTCAACTAATCATTTTGAATCATGTGCCTTTATTCGCTCAAAGCCAGGTGTTGAATGGCCTGACATACAGTATCACTTTTTACCGGCCGCTATGCGTTACGATGGTCGTAGTGCTTTTGCAGGGCATGGTTTTCAAGTGCATGTAGGCCATAACAAACCTAAGAGCCGAGGCAGTGTCACTATTGCATCAGCTGATCCAACACAGCCACCTAAAATTGTATTTAATTACCTAGAGCATCAAGACGATATTGAAGGCTTTAGAGCGTGCGTACGTTTAACACGCGAAATCATTGAACAACCAGCATTTAACCAATTTCGTGGTGAAGAAATTCAACCAGGGCAACAAGTTCAAACTGATGAGCAAATTGATGCCTTTGTTCGCCAAGCCGTAGAAAGTGCTTATCACCCTTCTTGCTCTTGTAAAATGGGTGAAGATGATATGGCCGTGGTTAACTCAAACACTCAAGTGCATGGCATACAAAGCTTACGTGTGGTTGATTCGTCAATTTTTCCGACCATACCGAACGGTAATTTGAATGCTCCTACGATTATGGTGGCCGAAAAAGCCGCGGATATTATTCTAGGAAATAAGCCCTTAGCTCATACAGGAGTTGATGTTGTGAATGCCACTGATTGGCAAACTACACAACGAAATAAAACCCTTTAATTTAGCCTGTCATAAAGGCCTCTCTCGTAAGCAAAATGCTTAAAGAGTGCCTTTATGTACCTTGCAGTGGCTCACAAGCATAAATAGGTTATGCCGGTGTTAATGCAAGCACAATAAAAAACGGAGTATATATGTGTTACTTTTATTCATTCTGGGAGGGCGATAATGACTATTTGGCTTAATGCTGGCATTATTTTTACCTTACTTGCCATTGTTACTATTTTAATAAAATGGGGCAATGTACGCGTAGTAGGCGTCACACCAGTGAGAACATTCACCTTTATAGCAATCCTATTTACCTCAGGCCTAGATGTTGGCCTTATTATGTTTCCTTTAACCGAATTTGCCGGTTATGCAGACATAAAAGCAAGCCCAGAATATGCATTTGCCAACCCGCTCTCTATTGAGTTTGGTTATTGGGGATTTTTAATTTGGGGATTTTATTTTCTTACGTGCTTTTATT
This sequence comes from Pseudoalteromonas sp. APC 3224, assembly GCF_030407535.1. GTDB lineage: Bacteria > Pseudomonadota > Gammaproteobacteria > Enterobacterales > Alteromonadaceae > Pseudoalteromonas. The sequence continues at coordinate 84,123 of NZ_JASDDF010000004.1, forward strand.
TCTGTGTAATAGAGCCCAAAGTGAAGTTTTTTGAAATTCCATGGGTTAAATTTTTAAACAACATGGTCATTATTGGTACTTGTGCGTTTACCGCATACTTACTACTAAGCAATCTACCGTGGTATATACCAGAACTTGGTGATGGCTCAAGTGTTATTCCAGCATTTTACTTAATTGTACTTGCCGCTATTTGTTTTGCGGTGTATTCAAGTACCGATATTAAATATGTTCGCTTTTTAAGTATTGCTACTACTTGGTTGTTTATCGCATTAATTGGTTTTATGTGGGCTGATGCCTTCTTATTTGGCGATAGCGAACTCTCTGCATTTACTCAAAATATCGGTTTAATTGGCAATTACTTCGCCAACATCAATGAATTTGTATTACCACTGAATGATTACCATGAGTTTTATCTATTTTGGTGGTTTGCGTGGAGCATCATGATTGGTCAGTTTACATCGCGTTTTGTTGGTGGTTTAAAAACATACCAAGTATTGGGCGCTATGTTGATTTTCCCGTCAATACCAATCGCTATCTGGTTTAGTGTGTTATATCACTACCACGAGGCGGGTATTCCAACTGCAGGCATCAAAAACTTTGCCATGGTGTTTGTAGGTATCGTGTTTGTTATAAACTCGCTTGATTCACTGATCCGTTTATACACAGATAATTTAAACTTAACTGTAAAACGCTTAGGCAAGTTTAAATATATTGCTATGAACGTTATCGCTTTATCATTATTGACACTGTTATTTAAACTTGAGTTTTTGCAAATTCAATGGGTTGGTGCTTTAGTTATTGGCTTATTCTTTATCTGCTTAGGTTTTATTGCCTACAGCAAATTTAAAACAGTCAGCAATATCGAAGGATCACCTAAAGCGAATAAAATTGATTACACAAAAATAGAAACTATCAGCTAGGAAATCACATGAACAATAAATTAAAACAACTTTTTATCGCTTTACCATTAACGGTTTTATCAACAACAGCAGCAGCTAATTGGTCAACAACGATTACCGCTGCCTCTGATTACACCTTTAATGGTGTTACTCAAACAGATAACGACCCTGCGCTACAAGCAAGTCTCGACTATGCGTACGATAACGGTGTGTATGCAGGTGTATGGGCATCAAACGTAGATTTTGGTGATGACACAGACTTCGAACTAGATGCTTATGTAGGCCGATACATTCAGTTAAACGAACAAGTAAGCCTTGATTACGGTATTGCTTATTACACTTACCAAGGTAATAACAGCGATGGTAACTACGCAGAAGCTTATACTAAATTTGGTTATGCCAGTGACTACGGTCAAACAGAGCTTAACTTTTGGTACAGCTGGGATTACTTTGGCTACGATACAGGCCATGTGATTTCGATGATTGCGCACACTTTCGAGATTGCTCCAAATCATGCAATTCGTGCTAGCTTTGATATCTCAAACTCACTCGATGGCAATAAATTTCAGTGGGATGAAGCTAAGGGCGATAAATCGTATCATCATTACCGCTTAGCGTACCAAACAAGCTATGAAGGGTTTGGTATTGAAGTAGCAGCTGAGAATACCAGCTTAGACTACGATTACGCAGATGAGCGAATTGTACTTGCTATCTCACGTACTTTTAACTTGTAATAGTTAGCTTTTGCTTTCTATAAAAAAACACGCTACCCAGTAGCGTGTTTTTTATTGCCTAGCAAAATCTTGCTTTTATAGTATTTATAGCGTTATAACTGCCACGCATAACTGACTTTAGTAAAGAAAGTACGTTGGTCACGCTCAATGCTTTTTAACGAGTCATCCTGATAACCTTTATCTGAATACCCTAAGTAAAATAACGTTTGTGCGTTAATTTTATATGAGTAAACCAGCTGACTACCATAATCTTTGTTGATTTCGCTTACCTGATAAAAGTAAGCATCTTCATTTCTGTCTATATCTTCAAACTGTAAAATCAGCTTAAGCATAGCGCGCATACTAAACTTATAATAAAGCCTAAAATCTACAAGGTTTGCGGTAAATACGCGTCGCCCTTGGTAATCATCTAAATGACTATAATTATGTCTAACATCTAACTGCCAGTGATTATTAATATCCCAAACAGCCTGTGATTGTGTAGTTAAAACATCACCTAACTGCTCATTGGTATAATCTATACGGCTTGCGTATTCGGCGTATAACGATAATCTCAAATCTTTAGTCGGCCTAAAAGCCGTATAAAAATAACCAATATTTTGGTTATAAAAATTGCCATTATAGTTTTCATAGCGATTTAACAAACCAAGCTCAAATACAGACTGCTTTTGACCTTGAAAGGTCATGTAACCTTCATATTCTTCTTCAAGCAAGTCGCCATTTTGAGCCCAGCTTTTATCCCAATCGGCGGTGTATGACCATGTTGTTAGTATGTCATGTTCATCACCATACCAAGTTTGACCGCCACCAAAGCCTACTTTTTCATAGTCTACTTTTTCTTGATAACCTAAATCGGTGCGGTAATCCTCACCAATATTGTCATACGTTGCATAAAGCTTATAATCGCGCTTATCGCGAGTCAGCTTTAATGCATACGCCATATCAGACTGAGACTCTGCTAAATTGTAGTTATCAACTAAAAATTTAGAGTTGTTGGTATCAGCATTGGCTATTTGATAATTAAGTGTATCTGACTGATTAAACCAATAGCTACCATCAACCGATAACACCGTATTATGGTAGTCGCTACTTTCTCTATGTGTGGTGGTTACTCCTATGGTCCCTTGTTGGCCAATATCATATTGGTATCGCGCCACCGCTGCCTTGGTTTTATCATTTAGGCTGGCAAAACCAGACCCTTGGTTACTAGGCAGTAAAACATTACTGTTGTCGTCATCTGCAAACATTAGCGCATAGCTATGGCTGTCGGTTTTACCGGTGAGCTTGGCGCCAATATTAGGCTCAGCTATGGTGCGGGTATAAAGCAGTTCAAATAAATTACTTTTAAAGTAAGACGCGCCATCTAAGAAAAACGGGCGTTTTTCAGCGTAATAAATAGAATATGTGGTGTTTACATCCAGCTCTAACGAATCGGTTTCTACCTGAGAAAAGTCAGGGTTTATGGTGGCATTAATTACTGCATCTTTAGTAATACCCCAACGCAGATCGAGCCCTACTTCTGTATCTACATCGCCGTTATCCCATTCGCCAGGTACCTGTGTTTTTTGATCGTTTCTTAATGCGGTTAAGGTTGGCGTTAATTGCAGATTTTTGCTCGGTGCTAAATTATTAAATCCAGTTATTTTGTCAAACTGACATAAACTACATTTAATATCACGGTCAAAGCCGGTACTTGATAATTGATACAACACATCACGCTGATAGTTGCGCATCATCGAAAAGCCCCAAGTAGAGTCGGCTTGGTTTTGTGCAAAGCGCAGTGCTTTAAACGGGATACGCATTTCAACCACGTAACCTTGCTCGTTTATGGTACCGGCACTATCCCAAATAGCATCCCAGGATAAATCTGACACCCACTCGTCGGTATCCGTCATGCGAATGTCGCCTTGAGCACCCAGTGGGTTTACATAAAACTCATAGCCAGTACGCTCATCGTTAAAGGTATCAATTACCAAACCAACATTGTCATCTTGCCAAAGCGTGTCTCTATCACGAAGCGCTGCACGAATTTTACTCGGATCGGTGTCATAAGCTACAAAAGCTACATACAAATTATGACCATCGTCATAAATATACGCATCGGTTTTTACCGGTGGCGTGCCTTTTTCATTCGGCTCATCTTGATAGTTTACCGCAACGCGGGTTGCTTGTTGCCAATGCGGCTCGTTAAGCACGCCATCCACATCAATGTTTTTATTAATGTGTGCAAGTTGATAATTAAGCTTATCGGCAAGTGCATTAGGGCTGAGAGTTAAAACAAAGCTGAAGCTGATCAACAACAGCAATTTTATTATTTTTGTAGGTATAAAGTACTGCATAAACATCCATTTAGGTTTATTTACTTGTTAAAAGTAAATTTTGGTCTGGAGTGTAAATTATACAGATAAGTTTGTTAATACTTGCGCGTTAATATTTGTAATAAAATTAACAAAAAACTAATGATAAGTGTTGGGAAGTAGTTATGTGTCGAGAAGTTTTAATTTATTAGCCACACCATTCCAGCTATCGGCATCTTCTGGGGCGGGTTTAACTTGCGTTATACGTGGCCATATTTCTGCCAATTCTGCATTAAGCTGGGTGAACTCTTTTTGCGATTCAGGTAATTCATCTTCTTGATAAATAGCATCGGCAGCACACTCAGGGACACATAAACCACAGTCAATACAATCTACCGGGCTAATAGCCAAAAAATTAGGGCCTTCAAAAAATGCATCTGCAGGGCACACCGATACGCAATCAGTGTACTTACATTTTATACAGTTTTCGGTGACTACAAACGCCATAATGGTTTAATACCTAATGTTTAACTTTACCAGCTGCGGATCATACCCAACCCTTACCAAAACACAATAAATAAGTGCCAAAAGCGAGCAATTTAACGTAATATATGGCGCTTATAAATTAGCGCTTTGTGCACTCCCCTTATTGTGAGCGGTATTTACTTTCCGCTATGACACCAAAAGAGATATTAATGATACGTTTAACCGAAATAAAGCTGCCGCTTGACCATGACGAAAATGCTATTGGCCAAGCCATTATCAATAAATTAAATATAAGTCCAGAGCAGCTACACAGCTACAATGTGTTTAAACGCGGTTACGATGCACGTAAAAAAAGCGCCATTTTACTCATTTACACGCTTGATGTTGAGGTAGATAACGAAGCACACCTGTTAGCCTCGTTTGAAAAAGATCAACACGTTAAAGTCTCCCCTGACACCAACTACAAATTTGTAGCACACGCTAATAGCAGCATTAAAGAGCGTCCTGTAGTAATTGGCTTTGGCCCATGTGGTTTATTTGCCGGTTTAGTGCTGGCACAAATGGGCTTTAAACCAATAATTCTAGAGCGCGGTAAAGAGGTACGTGAACGCACCAAAGACACCTTTGGCTTTTGGCGTAAAAAGGCCCTCAATACCGAATCAAACGTTCAGTTTGGTGAAGGTGGTGCAGGCACGTTCTCAGACGGTAAGCTCTACAGCCAAGTAAAAGATCCTAAACATTATGGCCGTAAAGTGATCACTGAATTTGTAGAGGCTGGTGCTCCTGAAGAAATTTTATACGTTAGTAAGCCGCACATTGGTACTTTTAAACTAGTAACCATGATTGAAAAAATGCGCGCCCGAATTATAGAACTTGGTGGTGAGATTCGTTTTAGCACCCGCGTTGACGATATCCATTTAGACAACGGCCAAGTTACAGGGCTGACACTTTCTAATGGTGAAAAGCTTGAAACTCGCCATGTGGTTTTAGCGGTTGGTCACAGTGCCCGTGATACGTTTAAAATGATCCACGATAAAGGCATTTATGTTGAAGCAAAACCCTTTTCAGTAGGCTTTAGAATAGAACATAAGCAATCAATGATTGATGAGTGCCGCTTTGGCGATAACGCGGGTAACCCTATTTTGGGCTCTGCCGATTACAAATTGGTACACCATTGTAATAATGGCCGAACCGTATACAGTTTTTGTATGTGCCCTGGCGGCACTGTAGTTGCCGCTACCTCTGAAGAAGGCCGTGTGGTTACTAACGGTATGAGTCAATATTCTCGTAGTGAGCGAAATGCGAACAGTGCTATTGTTGTGGGTATTTCGCCAGAAAAAGATTTTCCAAGCCATCCTCTAGCTGGTATCGATTTACAGCGTAAGCTAGAAGAGCAAGCCTATGAGCTGGGTGGTAAAAATTATGATGCCCCAGCACAGCTGATTGGTGACTTTTTAAAAGGTAAATCGTCTGCTAATTTAGGGGATGTACAGCCTTCGTATACGCCAGGTATAAAACTGACTGATTTAAGCAAAGTACTGCCAGCTTTTGCCATTGAAGCGCTACGTGAAGCAATTCCTGCCTTTAACAAACAAATTCGTGGCTTTTCAACCAATGATGGCTTACTCACGGGTGTAGAAACACGTACGTCTTCACCTATCAGCATCAAGCGCGATAAAACTTTCCAAAGCATTAATACCAAAGGGCTGTACCCTGCAGGTGAAGGCGCAGGTTATGCAGGCGGTATTTTATCAGCGGGTATTGATGGTATTAAAGCGGCCGAAGCAGTTGCATTATCGATGTTAGAAAAGCACAACTAAACTACTCTTTCAGGCACAAAAAAACCTGAGTAAACTCAGGTTTTTTTAATGGCTCAGCTGTCTTACTTTTTAAGTGACAGCTTTTCGCCTTTTAAGCTTTTACGTACATTAGAAATTCGCGAACGGTTTTTCGCTCTCGCTTCACCGGTAGCCTGGCCTGATGGCTTGTTAGCACGGGTACGGCGTAAATGCGCTGGCTTTTTACCAATTTTATCAATCAGTACTTCACGATTACTTACTTCGTAACCTTCTAAGTAAACACGTTTAATTTTTTGACCAATTAAGGTTTCAATTTCAAACAACATGTTTTCTTCTTCGCGGCTAACAAACGAAATTGCTTGTCCTTGGTTACCAGCACGACCAGTTCGGCCAATACGGTGTACGTAATCTTCAGCAAGCCAAGGTAAATCAATATTAATAACACGTGGTAAACCGTCAATATCAATACCACGGGCCGCTACTTCTGTTGCAACTAGCACGCGTACTTTGCCTTCTTTAAATTCACGCAACGCACGACGACGATTACCCTGCGATTTATCGCCATGACATACTGCCGCTGGGATACCGTCTAGGTTAAGTTCAGTCACTAACTCATCTGCGGTTTCTTTCATGTTTACAAACACTAGCACTTGCTGCCAGTTTTTCTTACCAATCAGCTCAGAAAGCAACTCTTGCTTACGGCGCTCCTCTACTGGGTAAACCACGTGTTGTACTGTACTTGCAGTGCTGTTAGTTTGATCAACACGAACAATTTCAGGCTGCTTTAATACTTTAGAGGCGAACTGTTTAATTGCTGCTGGGAAGGTAGCTGAAAACAATAAAATTTGACGCTCATCTGCACAGCTTTTTATTACGCTTTGCATATCATTAATAAAGCCCATATCAAGCATACGGTCAGCTTCATCAAGTACTAAATGTTTTACTTGAGCAAGGCTTAAGTTACCTAAACGAATATGATCAAGTAAACGTCCTGGTGTTGCTACTACAACATCAACACCTTCTTTGAGTGCAATTTCTTGTCCTGCGGTATTAACACCACCAAATAAGCTCACTACTTTTAACTGAGTGTACTTAGCAAAGTCTTTAAAGTTATTCGCTATTTGCTCTGCAAGCTCACGCGTAGGCGCAAGGACTAAGGCGCTTGGCGCATTCGTAGTGCTGCAATCTGACTCAAATAACTTTTGAATAATAGGGAGTGCAAATGCAGCGGTTTTACCTGTACCGGTTTGTGCACTTGCTAAAACGTCTTTACCTTTACGAACAGCCGGAATAGCTGAGCGCTGAATGGGCGTAAGGGTGTGGTAATTAAGTTCGTCTAACGCCTGAATAAGTTCAGGGGCAAAACTAAAAGATTTAAAATTCATTGCTGTATAACCTGCGGCCACATTATCAAGGGTCGCAAATTATACAGTAAAATCGCTTAAACAGTTAGTTTTAAACACCAGAAACCGCTAATTTATAAAATGCAGGATAATTAGCGATTATCAGCTGTTGTTTAAGTTAGCTAAATGGTTTTAACTCGCAAGGTTTATTCCCGTTAATTCACGCCTTTATTGCACTTTTATAAATTTTACACCGTTGTTTTACATTGTGTTACATAACTATTTGCATTTAAATAACCAAAACAGGTAAACTTCTTCGCCCGTTTTGTGGGGTGTATATAAATTAAAGGAAATTAATAATGATAAAAAGATGTTTAACTGCTGCGGTATTAGTAAGCGCATTCGTTTCAATGCCGTCACAAGCAAAAAGTGGCATCAACCCATGGCAACAATGTGGTATTGGCGCAATGGTTTTCCCAGACAATGGCGTTGCGGCAGCAATTTCTAATATTATTTGGGATTTAGGAACAACAGCGGTATCGTCTAACATTTCTTCAGTAGAGAGCTGTGAAGGCGCTAACGTAAAAACAGCGCAGTTTATTCAACAAACTTTTCCTGTATTAGAACAAGAAATAGCACAGGGTGAAGGCGAGTATATCTCTGCAATGCTTAATGTACGTGGTTGTGATGTAACTGCTCATCAACAAATTATCACTTCGGTACGCAGCGATTACGCAAACGCACCAATAGACAATGCACAAGCATTTTATGAATTAGTTGAAGGTAAAATTACCACTAACTTTTCATCTCAATGCGCTGCAATCTAATAATTAAAGGGCTTAACAGCCTTTTTTTTGGTTAAACAATGAAACCTTTATTTTATTTTATTAGCGTTTTTTTATTCACCTCTTTCTCAAGTTCTGCCACGCAATCTATCTCTGTTTTAGCAAAACACCCAATATGGTTGAAATTAGGGCATTACAAAAATCAACCAACTACTATTAGTTATATTACTAACGCATCCTTTTTTATTGCAGATAACGGACGTAATGATCCGGTTGCAGAATTAAAAGCAACAATCCATGCTTTTAATAACCAGCCATTAACACAATGTCGCTACCCTGCTCGTTATCAATGGCTCAAAGAGCAAGGTTTAACCTTTTCAATGCCAGCTGCAGAGTGCCCAAAATTACAGCAATGGCGAGAGCAGCAAGCAATTCACTCTGTTAGTTTAGTATTTGCCTCTGGTTATATGAGTAACCCCGCATCGTTATATGGTCATTTATTACTTAAACTTAATCGCTCAACCGAATCAAAAAACAAATTATTAGATTACAGCATAAACTATGGCGCACATGTTCCAGACAATGAAAATGGCATAGTCTATATTCTCAAGGGCTTATTTGGTGGTTATAAAGCCGGTTTTTCAGATCAATTGTTTTATCGCCACCAGCATAATTACGGCGAAATAGAATTAAGAGATTTATGGGAATATACCCTAAATCTAAACGAGCGCGACGTGGCTTTTATTGCTAATCACTTATGGGAGATTTTAGGCACTGAATTTGATTATTACTTTGCCGATGAAAACTGCGCGTTTCATCTCGCACAAATTATTGAGTTGATTATTGGCGATCAACTAACTAGCGAAAGCTCTCCTTGGGTAATACCTGCCACTATTTTTTCAAAGTTAAACTCGGCCACTTACCAAGGGCAATCAGCGGTTAAAAACATCACATTTACTCCCTCGCGCGACACTGTATTTTCAAAATATGTGCAATCTTTAAGTGAAAAAGAGCTCAGCTTTGCCAAACAAATCTTTGCCGAATCAGCAGTACTAAAAAGCAAATCATTTTTAGCTTTGCCAGTACAGTCTCAAAAAGCCATTATTGGCGCTTTATTTGAACTTGTACAAGTGAAACAAATTCAAAAACAAACCCCAGTAAAAATCAGTGAGTTAAAAAATGCGCTAATCCAAGCGCGCTTAAAGCTGCCAATGGGCGAAAACAAAGTTAAATTTCAATTTACCCAGCAGCCTCCACATAAAGGCCAAAAGCCCTCTAACAGCTCAATTTCTGCGATGCACACGGCTGAGCAAACACAGTACACTATGGGTTTTAGGCTGAGCTATTTTGATACCCTTGCCTCTGATATTGCCCGCATTCCATTTTCTAATTTAGAAATGTTAGATACCGAGCTGATGTTTACAAATGGCGAAACTTACATAAATAAAATTCATTTATTAGATTTAGAGTCATTCAATCCAAACCAATTGTCTTGGGCTAATGAATCTAAGTGGTCGTGGAAAATCAATGTGGGATTCGACAGACAACCAGCACTGTGCAGAACCTGTAAACGCAGCTTTGTTATGGGAGGAGCCGGACAAGCTTGGCAGTTTAGCAACAACACCTTAGCCTATAGCTTAATTAATGGTTATTTGGGTGATTTAGCTAAAAACAGCCACTTTTATGATTCGTCGGTAGAGGTGGGGATCATTACTGGTACTGACTCAGGTATTAAACTCAGAGCATCCTACGAAAAATCATTCTTAAATGCTAAAAACCCTGCGCAAACCAAACTAGAACTTGCAGTGCCTATTAACCAAGATATTGATATTAGATTAGCAGTAACACATGCCAATTCAGCTATGTGGCAGCTTAAACTCAACTACTATTGGCAGTGATATAAAAAAGCAGCCTCTGTGTTTACATTAGGCTGCTTTGAAAATTTAGTATTTAATAAATAGTCTAACAGTTTAAGATAAAATCAAAACCTTACTAATATCCACACACTGCGCTCGGCTACCGACAAAATCTTGCTCATTAAGCTGATTAATTAGCGTTACACCTTGTTGCTGTTGCTCATCGTTAAGCGGTACGTAAGGCATTCTAAACACAGGGTTCACCGCGCCGGTCATGATCATCGCGGTATTAATGGCAATTGGGTTTGGCTCGCAAAATAGCCAGTTCATTAATGGTTGTAATGAATTATTAAGCGCATCATTTTTGGTATCCATTAATTGGCGGAACAAACCTGGGATCAGGTTAGACGTAACTGAAATAACACCATGTGCTTTATGGATATGGCGTGCATCGTGTGCTTCGTCATCATTCCCAGACCAACATGCAATACCTTGTTGTTCATAGTGCGCTATACGCTCATTGCCACCACATTCTTTAACACCAATAAAGTGCTCATGCTGGGCCAGTGGTTCAATAATATCAGGGGTGAGGTCTTGACCTGTGCGCCCTGCTACGTTGTAAATAAACGCCGGACCAATATCAAGCACGCGTTTAAAGTGCTCTTTAACACCGGCAATTGATGTGCGCCCGTAGTAAGGGTTAATTTGCAATGAGGCATGCATGCCGCTGGCAAAACCATATTTTGTTGCTTTAATTGCTTCGCGCGTATTATTACTTCCGGTGTTACCTACAATCAGTAATTTATCACCAAATTTATTGGCACTGTGCGCAATTAGCATTAAGTGCTCTTCCCAGTTCATTAACTGGCCTTCACCGGTGGTGCCACCAACAACTATGCCGTCAACACCCGATGCAATTTGTATTTCAACGAGTTCATCATACTTTGCAAGATCGATCTCACCATTGGCTAAGTAAGGTGTTTTAATTGCAGTAATAAGGCTTGCTTGTTTAATTTGTTCTAGGGTGCGCATAAAAAAATCATTGTTATTAATACTTGGCCTATTTGTACCATATTTACCGCGCTATTTGCAGTGATAGCCAGTATTTAATTATAAAATGGCTTGTGTTATTGGGTTTGATGATACAAAATAAACAACTGTATAAATAAACAGTATTTGTTTTTTACTATTAAGCGAGCCACTATGCGTTTATCTGACTATTTAAGCACTCACTTTTATCACACTGGTGAGTTATGCCAAGCACTCAACATAGACAATGAAACTCTTGAAAATTGGCAAGCTCAAAGTATTTTTCCTAAGCCAAGTTATTGCATTAAAAACCAGATGAGTTGCAGCTCTTACTCAGGCTTATATGAGTGTGAAGAATACGACGATTATTATCCCCGTGGCTGCGTAAACTGGGGACAAGGAGTTATAAAGCAAAAAATTGAGTCATCTAATCAGGCGTTTAATTTGTTTGCTCAGCACTATACCCAATGTTTGGCTAAGCTTGCACAGCAAGGCTTTATATTTAACGAGGAACTGTTTTGCTGTGAAATAGAAGAACATTTACAGCAAGTATGGCAACAATTTTTATGCAGCAAATATGGCGTGCTCACCCAAAATGGCTTAATTGATGAAATTGTAGCTGTGGATATTGGCAGATTATTAGTAGACGATATAACCGAACTGCGCAGCAAAGCCAGTTTAGATAAAGATGAGCGCACCCGCATTCACCCTGCCATGAAACTTTTAAATAAAGCCCTTAGCCATGGCGCCGATCACGAAAAGCAGCTCACATTACGTAGCCGCTATATTGATGCCCTTATTTTAAAATACGATTTATCGATTAAATAAAGAGTAGTGTTTGGCTAAGGGGTTTAACTATTTAAGGGTTGTTGGCTTTATTAAAAATTACCAACACTGTGTTTTGCGGCTGGTTTTTGAGTGCAACGAGAAAAATAGCCCAACAACTACACTTTGTTAATTGCAAATTTACGATTTAGATATAATTTGATTAACTGCATAAGTTACATCATTTTTTATTACTGACTCTTCCATAATTGGTATTACCCATGAGGCACCTAGCATCTTTAAAGTGGAGCGCCAACTTTTCCATAGTTTCCCTTCAATGGTATCAAGATTATCAAGTCCAAATCTTGAAGATGCGCCCCACTGAGCAATTGAAGGCAGCTTAGGTTCAGCACTTTGGGCACCTAAAATAAACGGGCGATCCATATCGTCTGGTACGATTACAAAATAATACTCCACTTTTTCAGTCTTATTTAGAAATCTCGAGATAATTATCATTTTTTACCAGGCTAATAGCGCTCAAATATTGAATAAAGCGACATCATTTAATCCGTCTTTGTTTGATCTTATTGCCTTATTAATCATTTTTACCAATAGCCATTAAAACAGGCATATTTCCTTTTGAACTATTCATTATAAAAGGACTATTCACTTTAATACTTACAAAGCCACTTGCCAAAAATGCTTGTTTAACTCTTTTCTCTGACAACCCCATACCCGATGAATCATCCTCAGAAAGCCAATCCCATTGAACAAACAGACCGTCTTTTTTTAATAAAGATTTTAATAAACTTAATGTCATTTCATAATCAGGCAGAAAACCGCAAACAGACGATGCGACTATTAGATCAAATTTATTTTTTAGCTCAGGAAAATTTTGAACCAATTCACTAGATAGGTAATCACAGATAGACGTTACATTATTTAGTGCCTTTTTATCCAATAGCTTTATCATTTCAGAAGATGGATCTATCCCTACGATACTTTCAACCGATGGACTCATTAGCTGAGTCAAAGCGCCTGTACCACAGCCAAAATCTAGAACGGTTAGACCATTAATATTAATGCTATCTAAGAGCTCTGAAAATGCATTTTTTGCATACTGTTCAACACTAGGATCTACATCCCAGTTTTCAGCATACTCATCCCATTCGTTACTCAATATTCTCTCCAAAAGTAAATATTTCGTCTAAACGCCTAACGCTGAGTTAAGCGCAAAATAAAGTCAGCCTAAACTAACAGATCTCGAGCCAATTATACCTTTAATGTTTAAGTGCTTGGCTAATTACCTTGTATTAGGCAATTTTCTGGCTCAATCAGAGCTCTTTTTACTTTTCCAGTTTTTCTATCAATTGGAAAAGCAACAACGCAATCTCCTTTTTCTTTAAGCCTATATGCGGGAAACTCGTCATATAAGTAATAGCCATCTGGCTCACCTAGGAGCTTTTTAATACTAGAACGATTTTGCTTTTGTACATCATATTTAGCTAAAAAGTCGTTTAACATTGCCCTTCGATTCGATATATTATTTTGCCACATAGCCTGATTGAATGATATTTCAATTAAACTGGAATCCTTTGTTGGTTCAGAGCATGCAAAGAGAACCAAAGAAAAAGCTATTAATATGTATTTCATTTTTTAATCACTTTTAATTTTCCAGCGCTCAACGCATCATTACACATTTTGGATAATTTAGTATTATCTGAGTTTGAAATACCAATCCTCAGACCGACACTATTATTATGAAAATCCATAGTCTTCTCTTCAGCTATATTTAAAGGGCTACTTTCATGAGCATTAGTCAATTCTAAAGGATTCTTATAGCCGATATCTCGTGATAGGGTCGCTGACCAAAAGCAATGTCTTAAGGCATCACTTTTATCATTTCGTCCATTATGCCCAAAACGCTTGGTAGTCTGTCTCTGAGTACGCTATATCACGGGACTTCATAATCGCAGTTACATGATGAGGATGTGTTTTGATATAAGACTTCTCATCATCAGTAAGGTGGTCGTATTTATCATAGAGTGAACTTGCCATTTTTAATTCCTTTTAGTTGATTACAATAGAGTCAAAAAACTCAACAATCTAATCTAGCTAAATTGTCGTTTTATAAACCGTCAAATGTCCCTATATTCCTTTATGTTTATATTAATCATCAAAAAATATTTTTAAACAATTAGCTAGCATTGAATCTCTTTATAACGGTGCAAAATCACAGCAAAAAGAATGTGTCAGTAATATCAGGCAAGCTAGCTGTAGCTATGCAAACAGCAGTGTCTTATTAAAAATTGCTATTATGAAATCGTTTTTATTATGAAACAGCTTTGGATTTAAGAGGCAGCTGAAAAGGATGATATTTTAAGAAAATATTTGGAAATGATATTTAAAAAGAGCTGTAAGTACAGCTCCAGCATTGCTATTAGCCTAGTGGCAATTAACCAATGGTTTTGTACACATCGATATTAGTAGAAGAAATAAATGCACCTACAGCATCACCAAAGGCCTTGAAGTGTGGTGCGTTTTTATGGGCTTCGAAATGCTCATTAGACGCCCATTGCTCACTCACTAAATAGGTGGTTTGCTCAGAATCGTTTTTAACTGATAGCTCGTAACGCAGGCAGCCTACTTCTTGCCGCGAATACTGTTGTAAGTTTTCGAGCTCGGTTAAAAGGCGCTCTGCATCGCTATTTTCACTCGATAGTGTGGCAATTACCGTTAACATGGGTGTTCCTTGTTTAAAAAATAAAGGTGCAGCTTTACTGCACCTGTTTTAGCTTTAGCTCTTTGGTTATTGATCCCACAGCGGTGCAAAGTCTGGCGATGCTTGGCGGTCGTTACAGTCAAGGCCATCTATACGTGCTATGTCTTCATCATCAAGTTTAACTTTGTCGTTAAAGTTATCTTCTAAGTTTTTTCGCTTGGTCGATGATGGAATTGTGGTCATGCCATTGGCATTTTCCCATGCAATAACCACTTGCGCTGGCGTTGCATCGTGCTTGTTAGCAATATCAATTATGGTTTGATCTGTTAATACCTTACCCACAACAAATGGCATATAGCCGGTAACATGAATTTTATGTTGATCGCAAAAAGCGCGCAGTTTAGTGTTGGTTAAATATGGATGTACCTCAATTTGATTAGTGAATATTTCGCGAGGATCTAAGGTTTGCATTGCCTCATTTAAGTTGGCAATGGTGAAGTTAGATACACCAATATGTTTAGTTAACCCCAGCTTTTTAGTTAACAGTAGCTCGGTTAAGTATTCACTCATGGGTTCATTATTTACCGGTGCTGGCCAGTGGATTAACAATAAGTCGACATAATCAAGCTGTAGCTTCTCTAAAGATGTTTTAACACTGTCAACAAAATCAGCTTTGTTGAGCTTGTTATTCCATACTTTGGTGGTTATAAATAATTCTTCACGAGGAATATTGCTGTCTTTAATTGCTTGGCCAACTTGCTCTTCATTGCCATATATTTGCGCGGTATCAATGTGGCGAAATCCAACTTCTAACGCCATTTTTACAGATTCATAAGCTGTTTTACCTTCTAAACGAAAAGTACCCATACCTAAATCTGGCATTTCAATTACACGTTGTGTCATAGCTTTATCCTTGTTTAATAATAGGTTTAAAATTCAAACGACGTGTTTACTAAATACACCTATTACTTTTTTGATTTAAAATTTTGACCTCATGTGAATACTGAGGTCATTGATTTTTATTTCAAGACTAACCTATATGAGTTCGGCTTTATTTAGCCTGAACATTATGTTTATCTAGCCTGCCACTGTATCGAGTGACTATTAAAGCCAGTAATGAAACAACGGCCCCAATCCATGCGGTATCTTTTAGTTCCATATGCTCGACTACAAGCCCCCCTGTAACAGAGCCTAAGGCTATTCCAATATTAAACGCCGCGATGTTTAAGCCCGATGCGACATCTACCGCATTAGGAGTGTGCTTTTTTGCCTGTTTTACTACATAAAGCTGCAATCCTGGTACATTACCAAATGCAAATGCCCCCCATATTAAAATAGTCAGCACTGCGGCTACTTTTGATTCCATAGTAAAGGTGAAAGCCAATAAAATAATTGTTAACGCGCTAAATATAATACTCAGTGCGCTAATTGGGCCTCGCTTGTCGGCTAATTTTCCGCCCCATATATTACCAACAGCCACCGACATACCATAAACCAGCATTATTAAACCAATAGCGGATGGTGCAAAGCCAGTTTGCTGCTCTAATATAGGCGCTAAATAAGTAAACGCGGTGAACGTACCGCCGTAGCCTAATATAGTCATTAAATAAACGAGCAATAAGCGCGGCTTAACAATAACCTGTAGCTGCTCTTTAAACGTCGCCGGAATAGACTGTTTTAAGTTTTTTGGTACTAAAATAGCGCTGCCAATCAGCGCAATTAAGCCTAATGCCGATACCACTAAAAACGTTGCACGCCAGCCAAAGTGCTGGCCAATCCATGTTCCTAATGGCACTCCCGTTACAAGCGCTACCGTAAGGCCGGTAAACATAATTGCGATAGCGCTCGCCTCTTTGTCTTTACTTACCAAGCTTGTTGCTATCATTGAGCCAATAGAGAAAAATACACCGTGAGCTAAGCCTGTTAGTATGCGTGCCAGTATTAGTGTTTCGTAACTCGGCGCTTGCCAAGCTAATAAATTACCCATAACAAATAAGCCCATAAGGCTTATAAGTACCACTTTTCGGTTCCAGCGCCCCGTTAATGCAGTGAGTACCGGTGCGCCAATAGCTACACCAACTGCATATAAGCTCACTAATAAGCCTGCTGATGGTAAGCTCACGCCTAAATCGTTTGCAATAGTTGGCACTAAACCCACTATAACAAACTCGGTTGTTCCAATTGCAAATGCGCTTAAGGTAAGCGCCCATAAAGCCAATGGCATAAATACATCCTCATTTTTAAAATAGATGCATAGTGTGTGTAAAAACTCCTTTGCAATAAATAGCATAAATGGCAAAATACTTTTGTTTATTTTGCAAATATAAATAAGTGAATTTATGCCTGTTCAAGCTAAAACTGAAGATCTAGAAATGTTTATTACCATTGTTGATTGTGGCAGTTTTTCCGGTGCGGCTAGTTTACTTGATTTAAATGTAGCTAAGGTTTCAAGAGCGCTATCTCGCCTCGAAAGCAGGCTAAACTGCACATTACTAAACAGAACAACTCGGCGCTTAGAACTGACCGAGGAAGGGCATATATACATAGAATATGCGCGAAAGGCTTTAAACACTCTGCTCTTAGGGGAAGAAACAATAAAGCTACTTAAGCAAGCACCTAGCGGGCACTTGCGTATAGATGCAGCAAGCCCTTTTGTTTTACATCAACTAGCGCCACTAGTTAATGAGTTTAAAAAACAATACCCGCAAATCACGCTCGATATTACCTCACACGACAATATTATTGATTTACTTGAGCGCAAAACAGATTTAGCTATTCGCATTGGAGATTTAAAAGATTCAAACCTGCACGCGCGAAAATTAGGCCAAAGTAAATTAAAATTGGTCGCAAGCGCTGATTATGTAAAAAATGCGCCACCGTTACAGCAAGTTTCAGATCTTAAAAACCATAACCTAATTGGCTTCAGTGAGCCCAATACTCTTAATCAATGGCCCTTGAAGCATCAGCAATCACTGCACTTTGATTTAAGGGCTAGCAGCGGCGAAACCATTAGGCATTTATGTATTGCTGATCAAGGCATAGCACTTCTCTCACAATTTATGATTGCAGAAGATTTAGCCAAAAAACGATTAATAGAAGTTTTACCTCACAGCGTAAGTAGCCCAAATAATCGAGAATCTATTTATGGCGTTTATTACAAAAATGGGGCGGTTTCTTCCCGTATCGTTGCATTTTTAGATTTTATACAACCGCGACTGAGTTTATAAATCGCTTTCAAATTCAATCTTAAAAGTAACTTAATGAAATAAAATATAACAATGACGGTTTTAAGATTAATATCAGTATAAACACTGCAGTTGCATTATTTAGATGAGGTAGTATGGATTCTTTAACACAAGTCGCACTAGGCAGCGCCGTAGGCTATGCGGTACTGGGTAATAAAGTAGGTCGAAAAGCCGTAGCGTGGGGCGCTATTTTAGGCACTTTACCCGACCTCGATGTATTTTTGCCCTATGGCGGCAGTGTAGAAGCGTTTACCTATCACCGTGGTTTTAGCCATTCTTTATTTGTACACTTATTGATTAGCCCGCTGATTGTGTGGCTAATATTAAAAATACACACAGGCATGCGGGCTTATAAAGTTCGTTGGTTTTGGTTGGTGTTTTTGTGCTTATCAACACATGCTTTATTAGATTCACTCACCGTTTATGGTACTCAGCTAATGTGGCCCTTAAGTGAATACCCTTTTGCGGTATCCAGCATGTTTATTATTGACCCCCTTTACACCTTACCGTTATTAATTGGTTTAGCTTTTACTTTATTACCTAAAATAAGCACAAGTAAAGCCTATAAAATCAATGCAATTACACTTAGCCTAAGCACAGCGTATTTATGCCTTGCCTTTGTGTTTAAACTCAATATTGACGACAAGGTAAAAACAGCACTGAACAATCGCGATATTGACGCAACCGGCTATATTAGTACGCCTGCCCCGCTCACTACTTTACTTTGGCGTGTAGTAGTGATGTCTGACGGTCACTACTACGAGGGTTATGCCTCCGGTTTGACTCGCCCAGTGATGTAACCTTAAATGCCTACAATACAACACCGTCTTTAATTAAGCCTATTGACAACCAATGGGGCATACAAAGGCTACAATGGTTTACAAAAGGGTTTTATTCTATTCGCCAGCAAACCGATAACGTGATTTTGTCAGATTTAAGAATGGGTATGGAATGCCAATACGTATTTAACTTTGTGGTAGGTGAGCAAACAGACTCGGGCATTAAGTTGGGTAATTTTGAACGACTCTCTCAGCGCCCTAGTTTTAGTAATGCCGGTAATATTTGGCAGCGAATTTGGCAACCTGAAGTCTCGCTGGCATCTCCATTGGCTAAAAATAACTGCTCGTTGCCATAGTTAGAGGTCTTGTATTAAAAAAGTGTGATTTTTATTTTGCTTAGGAATAAAAACACACACTTTTTTTAACACTAAATTACATTCAAGCAGTTTTGTGCCACCTCAAAACGTAGTTATTGCAACCAAATGAATTAGTTTTGGTGCTCGTACTGTCCACGATATACTTCAAATACTTTTAATACGGTGTGTTGTTCTTTTGAAAGCGCGTCAAACCAGTCATCAAATAATTCATCATCTTCTTGTTCGCTTAATGCTAAATAATGAGCAAGTAATTCAATGATGTCGTTATGAGTACACCCTAACGAATCAACTTGCTTAGCTAATATACTGTGGTCACGCTCTCTGAGAGTATCCATGACTCCTTGGTCGATTTGGTCTTGTTGTGCCTGAGCGTCACTCATAAAACTACCTCTATTAACGTTATTAAATTCTTATTATTTTGTTCGCTGAGTCTAGTTATAGCAGCCTAAATACTAATAGCCAGTACTTTTGATCTAAGTGCTTATTTTTTGACTGTTTTGTGCAAATACACAGCAATTACACTTCGTTTAAGGCTATCTAAAATGATTTGCAAAGGGAAAATAAATACGTTAAATTAAATGATATACTATCACATAACATTAAAGGCATTTTATGAAGCCCAATATTCACCCTGATTACCATGTGGTTGCTTTTCATGATACTGCAGCTGATTCTTACTTTATTATTGGTTCAACCATTAAAACCAATCGCACCATAGAAATTGAGGGTAAAACATACCCTTATGTTCCTATTGATGTCTCAAGTGACTCACATCCATTTTATACCGGCAAACAAAAAACGCTCGCTACTGATGGACGCGTTGCGCAATTTAATCGTCGGTTTAAAAACCTCTCTACTGCTAAAAAGGAAAGAAAATGAAAGTTTTAAGTTCATTAAAAAGTGCAAAACAACGACCAGGTTGTCAAATTGTAAAGCGCAAAGGACGAGTATTCGTGATATGTAAAGATAACCCTAGATTTAAAGCTGTGCAGGGTATGAAGAAAAAGTAGCAAGATAAAATAATGCCGAGTTTATACTCGGCATTATTATTAGGGTCTATTTAACTACAACAGAAAACTCAGGTACTGCTTGAATAACCTTTTTCACGGTACATGTATTTACCGCAGCAATCAGTGCTTTTTTATATTTAGCTGGGAAACCTTCTGGCAAGCCAATTTCGATTGAAAAAAG
Source organism: Pseudoalteromonas sp. APC 3224 (assembly GCF_030407535.1). Classification (GTDB taxonomy): domain Bacteria; phylum Pseudomonadota; class Gammaproteobacteria; order Enterobacterales; family Alteromonadaceae; genus Pseudoalteromonas. Next base: position 104,430 of record NZ_JASDDF010000004.1, read on the forward strand.
CTTCTTACCGTTTTCATCTACATTTTCGTTATTTTGTGTCAGTGTCATCCCTTCGGTCGAGATCTCTCTTTGCTGACAAAATTTACGCGCATAAAAACCAGCACACAACACCATGCTTACTAAAAAATAGTCAAACGGTTCTGGATGTTCTGCATCACCACCAGCGTTTATGCTTTGATCGCTTATAACTTCATGCTCACCAAACTTAGCACTTAATTTTTGACCGTCTAACATTGAAACCGAAATTTCCATTACTATTCCTTATTTTCCAAACAATAATTCAAAAAAGCCTGGAGGCTCATGTAATTTGTGATATTTTTTGCGTAAATTATCAATTGCTTTGAGTGGTTTTTTTGCCGCCTCAAGCCCTTGCTCGTTCGCTACTTTTTTGGCTAACTGGGCTTGAGTAAGTACCTTATCTAACCCTTGCACCGACTTTTCAGCTTCTTTATAAAACTTGGCTTGCTTACTTTGCTCTATCAATTTAATAAATTCATCAATAGCGCCATTAAATTCTGCTAACTGGGTTGCTTCAACACTTTGTTTATAAGCAAGCCCAATGTTTTTCATGGTTTTTTCTAAGTCGCTCATTTCATTTGCGGCAACTGTTTGACTAAATATTAATACCATTAACAACAAAACTGCTTTCATTAATACACCCTAAAAAATAATTGTTGCATACATGCTAAACTTACTGAGGTATTATATAGCATAACGCCTAGATGTCACCACGGAGTACTTTAGCAAGGATAAATTGAGCTTTAGAAAGTTTATAGAGAAATGTATGTCCTTGTTTAAATTATACCGCCTGCTAACATTTACCTGCCTTCTGTTGGGTAGTTATAGTGCTTATGCCCTAGAAGTCATATTTATTAATCCTGGTTTTTCCGACTCTGAAAATGCACAAAACAAAACCGGAAATTTTTGGTTTGATGTTTCTAAAATAATGCAAAATGCAGCCACTGATTTAGATGTGACATTAACGATAAAATACGCAAATCGAAATCATATTTTAATGAAAGAGCTTATTCAGCAGGCTATAAATGATAAGCCCGATTATCTGATCCTCGTAAACGAAAAAAATGTTACCAGTAAATACCTCTCTAAAATAGACAGTAAACATGTCCCTATTTACTTTTTATTAAATCGTCCCTCACCTGCGTCACTTGATATGTTACGTGAAAATGGCACTAACATAGTCGGTAGTATTACCCCAAATAATCGCGTTGCAGGTAAATCATTGATGCAGCAGCTTTATAAAAAGTTTACCAATAAAACAACAACTAGCGCACATATATTGGCGTTATTAGGCGACTATGCAACGCCTGCTTCTATTATGCGCACACAAGGGTTAATGGATTTTTTAACGCAAACACCGCAAGTCACCTTAACCGCTAAAGAGGTTGCCAATTGGTCTGAACAAGAAGGGTTTACAAAAACCTTAGCGTATATGCAGCAAGCCCCTGAAATTAACATTATTTGGTGTGCGAATGATGCCATTGCTTTTGGCGCAAAAAGGGCATTAAAACAGCTAAACATGCAATCTCAGGTTATTGTGGGCGGTATTAACTGGGAGGTTCCACCAAGTAATAAATCAGGACTTGATGTATCTATTGGAGGTCATGTGTTACTAGGTGCTTATGCCCTAGTTAATTTGTTCGACAACCATACTCAACCAAAACTTAGTCCTTTGCTTCATCGTACAGCTGATATTTTTGACCCGCTTACTGAGGAAAACACCCCCTTATACAAGGCGATAAATACTACTGGCCTTGCAGAAATAAACTTTATACAGTTTAGTAAAACACGCGCTGACTGGTATGAATTTACCATAGAAAATCTACTTTTAGCGCTTGAGAAGTAGCACTGTAAAGCCCCTTTACAGTGCTATTCCCTTATTTAAAACTCTGAACGCATTTTGCCTACCATAATAAATGTCCCTATGCCTTATTGGATAACCAAAGCGTTTGATAGGGTGCTAACAGCATGGTTTGTTGGGATTCATCAAGTGTTGTTTTAGAAATTAGCTCAACCCATTGCTGGGTATTTATTAAGTTTAAGTCGGCTAAGGTTAAGCTTTGTGGCTGACTGCTAATATTATAAACACAAAAAATACTTTGTTGGCGGTCTATACTTTGTCGCCAAAAACCAAATAACCCCTCTCCTAAGTGCAAAGTAAATTGTGTGGCATTAGGATGGAATGCAGCTTGCCTTTTACGCACTGATAATAACTGTTTTATTCCCTTGAACACCTGGTGATGGTGGCTGTATTTTTCTTCAATAGCCGCTAATAATTTTGACTCTTGCCAGCGATGACGATTAATTGCGCGATTATGCTGCGAATTTTCAAAGCGCTCATAGTCATTAGTTGTGCCAAGTAAACTATGTATGTATAGCCCCGGTATTCCTTCCATTGCAAACATAATGGCATGGGCACACAAAAAGCGCTCAAGGCCATATTTATCTGCGCCATTATGCGTACCTTGTAAGGCATCAAACAAGGCAATATTTAGCTCATAAGGGGTATGCGTGCCATCGTGACTGGTGCGCATTGAAACACGTCCCCCAAATTGCATGGTCGTGCTTACTAACGAAGCAACTTCACTCGGTTGTAATAAGCCTTCAATTGGCCTCAAACCAATGCCATCATGAGAGGCTATAAAATTAAAATATGCGGTACCGTTTTGCGCTGGCGGCATGCTCATCATCCAGTGCTTAAGTGCGGTACTATCACCACTAAGTAAAGTGTGCAATAACAACGGCGGCAAAGCAAAGTTATAAATTGCATGGGCTTCGTTGGCATTACCAAAGTAAGATAGATTTTCTTGATTAGGAATATTGGTTTCGGTAATAATCACTACACTGGGCTCAGCATGCTCAATCAGCGTTCGCAGTAAACGCACCACTTCATGAGTTTGTGGCAAGTTTATACAACTGGTATTAAGTTGTTTCCATAAAAAGGCCACAGCATCAAGGCGAAACAAGCGAATACCGTTATCTAAATAGTGGCGAATAATGCCAACAAACTCTTTTAAAACCTCAGGGTTTTCAAAATTAAAATCCACTTGATCATGACTAAATGTACACCATACATGCTTATCACCGCTTGCTGTGGCGACCGTATGTAATAATGGCGAAGTTCGTGGGCGCACTACTTGGCTTAAATCGTCAGTTAAACTGGCTGTTTTAAAATAGTCTTTCCCTGGGTGTGTATCGGTTAAAAAGTTTTCAAACCAAAGGCTTCGGCTAGAACAATGATTAATCACTAAATCAGCCATTAACTTTACATCGTTGGCAATCGCGTTAATATCTTGCCAATCGCCCAGCGCTTCATTAACTTGCGCATAGTTCATTACCGCAAATCCTTCATCTGAGCTGTACGGATAAAAAGGTAAAATATGCAGTGCATTAAGCTGGTGATCGCACTGCTCTTTTATAAAGCGATGCAAGGTTTTTAACGGCGCCTCTAGGGGAGTTCCAACTGCTAACTCACTGTCTTCATGATTTATAATAGAATCGCCATAGGCAATTAAAATAATATCTTGTTCATCCCAGCGATTAGTGTGCGGCGTAGGATCTCGAAGTGGGTTATTACTCAATATCAAGGTGATTAATTCTTCAGCCAACTCAGCTACCGGCATAGGTAACTCAACCCCTTGATAAATAGTATGTAAATGTTGTTCGACTCGTTGAAAAAACTGTTCCCTAACTATGTCCACAGGCGCCTCGTTTAAGTATACCAATTTAACTGTATTGTTCGTTATCAAGCTCAACGGCTTCTTTTAAACGCTCTAGTACATCGGGCATCGCCGAAGCTACACGGTTCCAACTCGGCACAAATGGCGCTTCCATTGGGTTTTCTAAAAAGTGTTGGCCTGCATTCATAATATTTTGTGCAAACATTTCTACCGCTTTTTCTTCCTGATGAATATCAAGTGTTAAGCCGTTCATTAACGCATCATTATGATAGGTTTCAATAAAGTCTAAACCAATGCGGTAATATGTCGCTTTTAATGAACGTATGGTTTCGCTGGTAAAGGTAACCCCCTGAGTCGCTAGCTTTCTAAATAACGCTTTGGTTATATCAATCGACATTTTAGAAAGGCCAGCAGTTTGGTCGTCCAGCGATAACTCTTGGTGTTTATGATCGTAGTTATCGGCAATATCAACTTGGCATAAGCGGTTATGGGAGTAATTACGGTACATCTCGCTTAATACGCCAATTTCTAATCCCCAGTCACTAGGAATACGAATATCGTTTAATACATCGCGTCTAAACGAAAATTCACCGGCTAATGGGTAACGAAACGAGTCCATATACTCAAGGTAGTCTCTGCTGCCTAATATGGTTTTAAACGAGCGTAATAACGGAGTAACCAGTAAACGCGATACTCGACCATTTATTTTTCCATTGGCAGTACGCGGGTAAAAGCCTTTACAAAATTCATAGTTAAATCGAGGATGTGCAACGGGATAAATTAATCGCGCTAATAAGCCTCGGTCATAAGTTAAAATATCGCAATCATGTAGTGCTATTGACTCAACCTCCGCGGTAGCGAGTTTATAGCCCATGCAATACCACACATTACGGCCTTTACCGAGCTCGCGTGGCGCCACACCTAAAGCTTGAAGCTCTTTATCGAGCGCCTGCAAACGTGGGCCATCGTTCCACAACACTTTATGGTTTTGATCAAGCGATTTAAAAAAGTTCAATGCATAGCGATACTGGCTTTCGTCGGCTCTGTCTAAGCCTATAGTTATTTGCGATAAATACGGTACTTGTTGCAGCTCTTTGACAATGTTTTGTAAAGCAGGGCCTTCTAACTCACTAAATAATGAAGGCAATATAAGCCCCATTGGTCGCTGTTTACTAAAGCCAAGCAACTCTTTTTCTAAATCGTCTACGGGTCTATTAGCAATGTTATGTAGTGTTGTAATAATGCCATTTTGATAAAAATCAGCCATGTAAACTATACTCCTCAGAACTGGGTAAAATACTGTTAATACAAGGTAGTGCTGTAATTTCTTCAACCCAGCCTAGTGGTGCCGGCAATTGAGAATAGCGCGCTTTGTTATAGGTTAATTTAACTGGCTTTTTACTCTCTGGATTGGTAATGATGATGGCGATATCAGCCTCTTCTAGCATTTGCTTATCGTTTTCACTATCCCCTAGCGCAATAATGCTCAGCGCTTTAGTAAACTGCGTATTAAACTGCTGCACTAACCATTGCTGAGCCATGCTTTTATCGGTATTTTTTCCAATGTGAACAAAGCGCCCGCCTACTTTAACCTCGTAGCCATATACTGATATCGCATTGATAAATTCATTTAGTTGCTGCTCATCGCCATGCCAGCAGAGCGGATCTGAGTATTGACGGGTTTGTGCTTGCGTTGCTTGTAGCTGGTTTAATCCTGTCATTTTCATTACCTGCTCACTGGTCAGCTCACTAAACAAACTATATTGGTCGCCGTAGTCTTTTTTTAAGCGTTTTAAATCAGTCCATAAATTGCTAATGGGTGCAGCAAACGAGTAACACCAGTAGCCTTGGTATTCGCTGCAGCCAATTGGCCTGAGATTAAAATAATTTTTAGGAATATAAACAGCCGAGCCATTTTCAACAATGAAAGGCTGTGTAATATTAAGCGCTTGTTGCAGTGCAACTACTTCACTAAATGTTTTGCTGGTATTAAATACCACAGGTACACCGCTGTATTGCAGCTCTTGTAATAAGGTATCTACCGCATCGGTGTTGTAATCTCTGTGATTGAGTAATGTGCCATCTAAATCGGTAAAAATGATAGGTTGTACAATACTATCGCTTGTAAGCACCATCGCAGTTACATCTCGATTACTATCGAGCTCTATAAGTGCATTTGCTTTAGCACTAAGAGTGTTGAGGTTTTCACGGGTAATACGCTCAAAATGAGAAATAAACCACAATAACTGCTCATCAGTCATAGTGCCTGCGCCCTGCCCTTGTTTGGCAATTAACTTGTGTTCTTGCTCTTGGCGCCACGCAAACACATCATCAAAACTCGGGGCTTTGAGCATAATTGTGTAATCGATTTTATCAAAAACGGTTTTATATTCATTGGCTAAACAGCTGTTAATACAGCGACGCCATAACCCTTGTTGATCGTATGATTTTTCTAGCTCGTTAATAGGCTCAACTAAAGTAAAAGGCTGCTGTGGTTCACTGGCTACACACCACCCTTCTAAAATAACAACATCGATCGGCTGACTATTAGTTAACCATTTGTTTTTTGCTACAGGTTCATCTTGTTGCTTATCAAAACGCGGCAGCGGTACATTTACTTCTGCATTTAATAAACGACTAATCGTGTTATCCATTAACGCAACATCGTGTGTACCCGGTACGCCTCGGGTGGCGAATAAACAATGCACATCTTGGGCTAACTGTTGGCGTTTTTGAGTTGATAAATAAAAGTCATCAATAGAAAGCGCAACACAGTTTAGGTGGGTATTTTGGCTAAACCAAGTTACTAAATAATCACCAAGTGTGGTTTTTCCTGAGCCTTGGCAGCCATTAATTGCGACAAATATAGGGGCTGTTTTTTTACTGGTTAGAATGTCCTGCGCAATAGCAGAAAAATACTGCTCGCTAATATACTGATATTTCAACGGCAGTTGGTGTTTTACTAAAAAAGCATTTATATCCACACTCTTGGTCTCCATATAACAATCCCTGAGTCAACTATAGGGTATGACTAAGGAAATGCAGTTACTAGACCAATATTATTTATTGTTACTTTTTAGTAGGTTAAAAAAAAAGCGCATTTAAAATGCGCTTTTTTGGTGCAATATTTTTAGCCACAGTGCAAACTTAACTCTGGTCGCTCTGTGCTTTGGGTAATACTAAGTTTAATACTATGCCTAAAATAGCACACAAGCTCACACCTTCTAGGCTGAACTCACTACTACCTATGTACATACCACCAATACCACAAATTAAAATAAGTGCCACAATACTTAAATTGCGCGGTTCACTTAAGTCATCGCCCGATTTAACTAAGGTGTTTAAACCAATAACCGCAATAGAGCCAAATAATAAAATCATTATTCCGCCCATTACTGGCACCGGAATGGTTTGCAAACTAGCGCCCATTTTAGCAACAAATGCTAAGCAAATTGCGATAATGGCAGTCCACATCATTACTTTAGGGTTAAAGTTTTTAGTAAGCATTACCGCACCAGTTACCTCTGAGTAAGTGGTATTAGGTGGGCCGCCAAATAAGGATGCGGCAGACGTGGCTAAACCATCACCAAATAAGGTGCGATGTAGTCCTGGTTTTTTCAAATAGTCTTTTTTTGTAACTTGGCTAATTGCCATCATATCGCCAATGTGTTCAATAGCAGGCGCAATTGCCACCGGCACCATAAATAATATGGCTTGCCATTTAAACTCTGGTAACACAAAGTTTGGCACAGCTAACCACTGTGCATTACTTACGGCTTCAAATTGCACTATCCCCATAAATAACGATAGCGTGTAACCGGCAACAACACCGGCTAAAATAGGTATTAATTTAAATACCCCTTTACCCCACACGGCAAACACTAAAGTAACGAGCAATGAGAACATAGAGATAATAATAGCGCTGTCGTAGGCAATAATTTGTGTGCCACCATCGCCACTTTTACCCATGGCCATATTAACCGCCGCAGGCGCAAGCGCTAGACCAATTACCATAATCACTGGGCCTACCACAATTGGCGGCAAAATTTTATGTAAGGTTTTTGTACCTTTAAACTTCACCAATAAACTTAATAGCATATAAGTAAAGCCCGCCGCCATTAAACCACCCATAGTGGCGGGTATACCCCACATTTGTACTGAGGCAATAATGGGTGCAATAAACGCAAATGACGAAGCTAAAAAAATAGGCACTTGGCCTTTAGTCACAAACTGAAACAACAAAGTACCTAAACCAGCGGTAAACAAGGCTACGCTAGGATCTAGGCCGGTTAAAATAGGCACTAGTACCAATGCACCAAATGCAACAAATAGCATTTGGGCACCGGTTAGAATGGTTTTTATAGAAAATGTAGAATTATTTTGCACTGCTAAACCTTAGTAAACCGTACCGAAAATTTTGTCACCTGCATCGCCAAGCCCTGGGATGATGTAACCTTTTTCATTTAAATGGCTATCAACTGAGGCAGTAAAAATCTCAATATCAGGGTGAGCGGCTAATGTTTTTTCAACGCCCTCAGGTGCAGCAACCAGTACGATTACTTTAATTTCTTTACAGCCCGCTTTTTTAAGCATATCAATGGTGGCGATCATAGAACCACCAGTAGCCAGCATTGGGTCAATCACTAAGCTTAAACGCTCATCAATATTACCCACTAGTTTTTCAAAGTAGGGAACTGGCTCAAGAGTTTCTTCATTACGCTCTAAACCCACTACACTCACTTTAGCCGCTGGGAGTAACGACATTACGCCGTCCATCATACCAAGGCCCGCACGTAAAATTGGCACCACGGTAATTTTTTTACCCTTAATGTGCTCAACTTTAAGTTTATTACCGTCCCAGCCTGTAATTTCGTTATCTTCTAATTCTAGGTTTTTAGTGGCTTCGTAAGTTAATAATGTGCCCACTTCTGAACACAACTCACGAAAACTTTTCGTGCTAATTCCATGCGCGCGCATTAAACCTAACTTATGTTGAACAAGGGGATGAGAAATAACGTGAATAGCCATAGTAATAAACCTAGTGATAAAAAATTTGACATATTTTATATTAAAACAGGCCGTTTGACTGTTAATTTTAGTCTTGATTTCATAGTTCGTGCCAAAATATTTAATTTAGCCACAACTATAAAGATTTTTGTGTTTATGAGTTGTTACTCGCTAACCAATTATTTACCTGAGCGCGCATGTAGCTGTTAACCTTTTTGTGTTCTGGGCTCCACCCAAGTAAAAACCGATAAAAGTCTGCCCATGCCACTGGCCATAAATGAGCCCATTGTGTAACAACATCATCAGCATTAATGTGTGGTTGATAGTCACTCAGAGCATGCTTCAATTGGCTAAAGTAATAGTCGAGGTAGCTCTGTGCGTGTTTATGAAGCTCAGAATCATCCATACAACTGGTTATAAAATACATTACATCAATCACCCCAACACCCGCACCCACATATTGAAAATCGTAACCGAGAATATGCCCTTGGCTATTAGCGGCAAAGTTAGCAAGCTTGGCATCACCATGAATTAACGTTTTATAATCACACTGCTTTAATGCGCCGTTTAACAGAAATGCAGCCTGTTTAATATTGGACTTTTCAGGTAAGTTATTAAATTCATCAGGGCGTGTACCCAAATGCCAATAGCTTCCTTGCGCCCATAAACCATCAAACTCTGTATTTAAATGAAAGGCATGAAAATGTGCCAACCACTTTAATATGGCTTTTATATTTTCGGTGGTTGCTTGGCTGTACCCCTGCTTTGAAAAATCTTTAAACACCAAGGCAAACTCATCGCCCTTGTTGATTGCTTTAATGCATTCAATAGCTGCAGCTTGCTTGGGCAGCTTATGGCTAAATTGCTGATAAAACGTATATTCAACGTGGTAAGAGTCACGCTTTCTATTCAGTGCAAAGTTGCTTTGCTTAATTTTAGGGTGATTAATATGATCGGGTACTTTAATCGCTTTAATCACACAGGCTTGCTCATCAAGTTGGCACTTCACAATTTGACCACAGCCACTCCAAAGCGAGGTTAGGGTTTTGCCAATGGCTACACGCTCAAAATACGGGGTAAGTAATGGAAGATAAAAAGACATAGCCATATTAGGTTGCTAAATTTTAGTTAGTTTAACATTAGACAGTGTTTTAAATAAAAGGTCTTAATAAAAACGCCCTTCGCGCGCAACATGAAATACTGTGTTAATAACCAAACTAACCTGTCGTTTTTTTTGCAATTGCTATGGCAAAGCCTATGCATTATTCATAAATGCCTAAAACATAATTTGAAACTATTAAAATTACAAAATTAAAGGTAGGTGATAAGATGGATACTCCAAATTGGAGTCAGTTTATCTGCAAAACTAATTACTGTAAAAACAGTTTACAGGTGAGTCAGCCATGAATAACGATGGCACTGTTTTCTATTGTTCTGGCAAAAAGTGTGCCCTAACTTTTTTGCGTTTAATCGTAAGGTAATAAATGTATCACCCTAAGATTAGATAGATTAAAGCATTACTCAATTATCGTCTTATAATATTGGCATCGAGCCGTGTTCGACATCCCATTATTGGAGGCGATACTGCTTCAAGTCTGTCATCAAGTTCAACTCTCCCCGCTTAGCAATTTACGCATTTTGTCCGTGGTAATAAAAACAATGAAAATGAATGTTTCTCAGAGTGTAGATGATAAATATAAAAGAAACATACTAAGAAACAACGCCGTTATAAAACCTTGCAGACTAATTGTTACTTACAGAAGCTGAGCGGCCAGATACCTCTTGTATTGTTTCTTTATTTAAATACTAAACAATTTACCGGCTTAAATATAGGAACGTGTTGGTGTACATATAAATGGGGTATGTGGTAATGTCTATTACTAAATTAACAGGAAGGTTAGGTAATTGTGTTTTTATTAAGGAAGATTTTAATCCTTGTTGCGTTTTTTAGCTTTAGCGCGCAAGGAAGTGACATGGTCGTTAAACAGTTTGAGTGGAAACCTTCAGTCGTTCTAGTAGGCCAGCCAACAACTTTTTACTGGAACATCGAAAATGCTAAGTCATGTTTTGGCAATAATAAGCCACGTACATCAAGTGGTAATAACGGAAGACATGTTTACACATACGCTCAAAGTAAAGTTACAAGTTGGTCATGTACCGATTCCCGCGGGAATACAACCAACTTAACGGCCTCATTAACCGTAGAAGAAACCCCTAGTACTCCAAGAAAACCCTCTATTTCTCTAGTTAGCGGTAAAGTTAATGTGTCTTGGAGTAAAGTCAATGGTGCTTACAAATACAAAGTTTACTACCGATTAGACTCTAATTCATGGCATTATTATACCTCATCAGTAGGATCTAGCTTACTAACTAATCTGACAAGCTCAGGTACTTATCAGGTAAGAATCTCGGCTTGTACCGTTAATAATCACTGTTCGGATTATTCTTCAATTAGTTCTATCCAAATTTCACCTCCATCAATGCACTCGACGTGGACTGGAAAATATTCTAGCTGGTGGGAAAGGCCACAATATTATAATGGTACACCTAAGTACAGCGGTGCGTTTGGCACTTATACACATAAACATATACCTGTTGCCGTTTATGCTGGTGGTGATTTATTTAGTGTGCGTACAGACAACACTCAAGACGATAATTTTTACGTTTACGTTTCGAAAGGTACCCAAGAAGTTTTAGTGCACACTATAAATAATTGGGACGACCCGCACACCAATGCTGTGATAAGCATTTTACCACACGGCTACATTGAGGTGAGAATTGCTAGTCGTGGACTAGCACATAAGTTTCAAAGCGGTGTGATATTAAAAAGTAAAACACCTTACAGCCTGAATTTTGAGTGTGTGGATGGTTGCAATTCACAACAGGTAAATTACGAAGCTTACCCACAAATACACTACACAGGGTGGGGTAAGCACTTAATTTACACTAAATATGAAGTTATAAATGGTAAAAATTACAGGCGCACATACAGTAAGGTTAACGGCAGCGAGCAAAGACTTAGTGATTTAGCGCAATACACGCTTAGTTACTATGACTCAAATCGCGACATGTTGTGTGTGGCTAGCAACACATTACTAAACGCAAGTCCTGACACACGTGTAAACTTAAATTTTATGTGCACTGAAAATCACAGCGGTTTATGGTCTAAAGCTGATTACTCTATTTTAGATTTAAACGATGACTCGGGCCGTATAGTTTATGATTCAAACGGTAAGTTTATATACTTAAAAGACATGATTGCTGTGGCTGGAACCCAACGTGTTTTATTTACCGAGTCGGATAGTGCAGACCCAACAACAGGAACTCGCTGGCTGTCTGAATGGATTAGAGGTGAGGGGGTTAAGAAAATAACACAAGTTGGCCATAATTACTCGGCAGGTGCGTACCTTAAAAAAGGTGAAAAACTTTACATCGTAGCGGGTATTAGCAATTCAACTGGTTATTTGAGTGGTAACCTCGAGCTGTACAACACTGACTACAATTTAGTTGATACGTTGCAAGGTGATTATAGTTACGTACGCAGAGTAAGAGGTATAGATGGTATGGCTGTAATGTCACAAGGTACAAGCGACCAAACTACTCGCGGCAAACATTACACATTAGAGTTAAAGTAAAAATAAACCTGCTTTAATTGTACTAGTTTGATTACCACTACAGTCAGCAGGGTACAAGGCAATCGTTCAATCCCTTTGGCTTTAAAAGCAGCCAAAAATAAAGCCCCTTGCGGGGCTTTAGGATTAAATAGTTATTTATAAAGCAGGCTACTGTATAGTGATAAATACTTCATCCGTACTATCATCATGTATTAAAGAAGCGCTAACATTCATTTCTGAATATTGGTTAGCAATTCTATCATTCCAAACTTCCACAATAGAACCTCCTAACTTCTTTGCCTCGTTAACTTCCATGCCTTCAAAAATAGACGTTAATTCAAATAAGTTCATCCAATATTGAATTTCTTTATCATCACGCCCCTCAAAAAGAAAATCAGCATATTTATCTTCGTTAAACATTTCTTTAAAAAAAGTTTATCATCTTTAATGACAAATTTTGGGTTAAATAACACACTCAGCCCATTCAATAAATCACTATGGATGTCTTCAAACTTGAACAAAGCGTGCAAATAATCAAGCGTGTTAAGGTTCTTACCTTTGGACTTCCCACAGTTTGCAAGACACCTAATGAGTTACATTGTAACTTCTAATTAGAGGTGTTTTATGAGCAAAGGCAAACGGTATACCCAAGAATTTAAAATAGAAGCAGTTAAACAAATAACTGAACGTGGTTATTCAGTTACTGAAGTATCAGAACGATTAGATATTTGTACCAAAACGTTATATCACTGGCGAAGCCAGTTATCAGAGAAACCCAAACAAACCAAATCATCTGATGAACAGCTAAGGATCGCCAAACTTGAGGCCGAGTTAAAACGTGTCACGGAGGAACGCGACATTCTAAAAAAGGCCGCAAGGTACTTTGCCAGCAACCCCGAGTAAAGTACGCTTTTATTCGTGAGCATCAAAATGAGTTTTTATAGTTGCGATGTGTAAACTATTTAAGCTACACCGCAGTGGCTTTTATGCGTGGTTAAAGAGCCATTGAGTGACAGAGCAATCGAAGATAATCGTTTGCTTAAGATTATTAAAGAGTTTTACGTTGTCAGTGGTGGCACTTACGGTAGTCCTTGGATACACGCAGATTTATGTGAAGCTGGTGAGCAATGTAGTGTTAATCGTGTCGCTAAGATCATGCGCCAACATAAACTCTAAGCGCAGATAGGTTATAAACGTCGCCATATTAAAGGCGGTAAAACATCACGCATTGCAGATAACTTGCTAGCTCGTCAGTTTAATCCTACTGCGCCGAATCAAACTTGGGTAAGTGATATTACTTATGTGAGAACCTATGAAGGCTTCTTGTATGTAGCAACTGTCATGGATTTATTCTCTAGGCGCATCGTTGGCTGGTCGATGGATAAAAGCATAGACAAGCACTTAGTAATTAAAGCATTGCTCATGGCAGTTTATCAACGCCAACCCAAAGCTGACGTAATGGTACATAGTGATCAAGGAAGCCAGTATGGTAGCGCTGATTACTTAGCCTTTATGAAAGAACATAACTTTGTACCCTCAATGAGTCGAGCTGGGAATTGTCACGATAATGCAGTTGCTGAAAGCTTTTTTGCAACGATTAAAAAGCGAATAATTAAAAGGAAGATTTACTCAACACGAAATGATGCGAAAGCAGAGATATTTAATTTTATAGAAATGTTTTACAATCCGAAAAAACGTCACTCGCATACAGGCGGTGTTTCACCTGCTAAGTTTGAGGAAGCGTATTTTTCTGAGTTAGAAACTGTCTAGTGCAAGCTGGGAAGTCCAACCTATCTTCGGAAAGTAGACTCTTAAGCTCTCTTACAGAATTATTAAATTCTTCATCTAAGTACTTTACTGTTACTTTAGCGCCAGAAATTTGGGGACCAGAAGGAAAGAGTTCAGGATTGAAGTAAGCAAAATATCTCGCTATTGTGCTCCGATGTTTCCCACATGAAATAAAGAATTTATCATTGACCTTAATGTAGCTAGGCTTATCGCCAGCAATGTTATTCAAATAATAATGAGGGTTTTCAATGAGTTGATTAAGCCGGCTTTTAATTCTCTTCAAATTAAGTAAATTTTGCTTCCAAGTTAACTCGCCATAACCTTGATCATGACCAACTATTTTTTCGAGCGGAATCACCTCATTTTGCAATTCATCTTCCTTGTCTAGAAAAAATAGATTTTTATACTCGTCATCAAACCTTACCAAAACAGAATTATCAAATGGCGTAGATATTTCATTAGTTAATTTAAGAAGGTCCGTTTTCATACACGAAGCTTCAACTAAGCGAGAACAATTTTCCTTTAATGCTTCATTCATATTATTCTGATTTTGATAATATTTTTGCCACTTATTCCACTCTGGTCCAAGGTTATTCACTACCGCCTGAGTTACATACTCCGAAATAATACTGCGCAATTCCTCAGCTTGAATCCGACATAAATCGGTATGAGGAAATTTGACACTAGCTCCAACTACCTTGTGTGCGACACACTGGTGTCTACACGCTTTGACCTCTTGCCAAAACTCTAAGTATTGCTCATTGTCCATATTGATCAAAGATAACAATCTGGATTTAACATTTTCAAATGAAAATTCATGGCCGCATTCTTTAACAGCCTCCTCATTAAAGAATGATGAAAAATGTAAATCATCAGCTCTATTTCCAAAGATATGACACCAAGTTAGACAGACTCTCCAACAGAGTTCTGTGTCATTGCCCAAAAAGTGCCGCCTTTACCACTAATTAACTCAAAGAAATGCTCATACGAAACAAGCCTATACAGAACATTTTCAACCCAGTTGATGTAATCTAGCCTTTCCAATTTTTCTCAAAGTAATCTTTATATTTTACTTACATTTAACCGTTGCCAAATTTAACTTATACTTCACGAAACTAAAAGCCACCAAAGCCAGAAACAACAAAGCCCCGCGAGTGCGAGGCTTTGGATTCAAAGTGATTTCTTTGAGCTGAACGTTCCTGATATTGCAGTTATTAAAGTTCTTATATTCAATACATAGAACAGCAAAACTAAGAAAACCGATCCAACTTTAAAAAATGCTATTGCGTAGCTTTTCTCCCAACCGAAAAGCAAATAGAGAACATAGCTGCCAACAGCAATTCCCACTACATTGTATATGGGGAATAACAGTAAATACTGAAATAGCAACTTTTTATTACTTGGTCCCATTAACACCCTCCTTGCTTCAGGCATTCTGAAGCGACATTATCTGCAACTGAGGATACAGCATTAACAGAGTTACCTGCAACGTTACCAGCAGTAGCTCCCGGCTGAGTATTCGTGAACATAGTTTGCGCACGAGAATTCCCAAGAGTCTTTTGAGTAGCATTTGCTTGAAATTGTCCGCTAGTTCCACCTGACACAGCACCGAGAGCGGCACCTTTACCAGCAGCTTCCAGAACTTGCCCACCATCTATACTACCCGTTTGAGATAATTGTGTTAATGAGCTTCCTGTTGCTCCCGTAACAGCACCTGATACGGCACCACTTATACCTTCAGTAGCAACCTTTGAAGCACCATTCCCCATTGCCGACGCTGGTTTTGTTAATGCGCCGATAGCTTTACTCGCTAACTTACCCGCCGCACCGCCTGTTCCACCTGAGATAGCGCCAATACCAGTTTGCATGGCTACCTCTCCCCAATCACTTACACTTCCACCTGAAGCTACTTGGGTTATTACCTCACTTGCAAACCCAACAGCAGCACCAATAGCAAATTGTATAAATTCACCATCAGGATCTTTATATTTATATGGGTTATTGTTTACATACATATATCGGTTAAATGACATGACTGGGTTAGCAGCAGTATACCCAACAGGATCATTAGAGTAGAAACGCCCGATAACTGGATCATAGTATCGTGCCTGCATATAACTCAACCCTAAATCAGTATCGAATTTATGCCCTGTGTAACCCACATCATCTTTGGGGGCTTCTATCGATTCACCAAATGGACGACTGTGTTGACGGCTTTTATCTACACTTTGCGTTGAAACGTTACCGTACTTGGCAATCAGTTTTTTACCTAAGTAAATATAGTTAGTACCGCTGCCTGTTATGGTGTTTCCTTTTTCTCTATATAATAAGGTACCACCTTGGCTATACATTGAATAACTGGTGCCATTGCCATCAGTTTGTTTTACTCGGCGGTTATGGCCATCGTAGAGGTAACTATTACCTTTTGCTGTGATAAGTTGGTTGGCCGCATTAAAATCTAAACTATATGCGCCATTATATTTTATATTTCCGCGGTCATCATACCTAATGGAGCCATAACGCCCGCTTACGCCTGTTACTTTAGATAAACGATTTTTAGCGTAGTTATACGTATAGTTAAGTGTTTTACCCTTATTTTTATAGTAAGTGATATTACCAAAGCCATCATAGCGTAAAGTACTTGACCCGATGCCTGCACCACCTGTTGTACTGGTTAACCGGTCGAGGCCATCATAACCTAGTGAAGTTAAGCTGTATGCGCTGTTTTGACCATCAATGATTGAGGTAACATTTGAATTGCTATCGTAGTCATAAGTCAATGACATAACCGTACTAGGTAGATTACTGTCACTGGGTCCTGTATCTTTTAGCTGCTTAGGTAACAAGCTATCTACATGTAATGTGGTTTTATGCGTTATACCATTGCCATAGGTAAAAGAGCTCAACATACCATTAGGGTAATAATGCGCATTTTTGGCAAAGCTTAAGTCAACGTTTCCATTTTTATACACTTGTGCTTCTGTTGGTGCCCCAAAGCCATTCGGTTTTAGGCGAATCACAGTGCCGTCTGGGTACCCTATTTGGTTTTTGTGTTGTAAGCCGTTATAGGTATAATTCAACATGAGTGGGAGTTCATCGCCAACAAACAGCTGCTCTTCTTCGAGTAGATTTTGGTTATTGTACTCATAACGGTGGATTACATTACCTGCTGTTAAGGTTTTAACGTTACCGTTGTTATCACGTTCATAACTCACATCGCCTGAGGTATCTGGGTAGTTAACTAGTTTTAGACTACCTAAATTATCATAAGTATAAAATATACTCTGACTTGGCGCTGAGTTGGTACACTCGGTATTGGTAACGCCAGTTTTGCTCCATACCAGCTCACCTAATGCGCTGTATTTATAAACGCTATTTCCCACATCAGGGCGAGTAATCAAACATAACCGTTTATTACTGTCGTAATAACGACGTTCAGTAATGGTGGTTAAGGTACCTGATTTATTAGGGCCTGTTTGCTGTATAGAATGAGTAAGACCAAAAACATCAATATCTAATGATGTAGTTACTCCCTCTGGTGACTCTATTTTGACTGGACGCGAATAATTAGGAAAACCAAATGCCTGATAAGTCGTGGTTGTTGTATTCCCTTTAGCATCAGTCACTCTTATGCGATTATTAGAAAGGTAATCATGATTAACAGTGCCAACGCCGCTTGTTATGGTTGATATTATACGACTTAGGTCATCATAGTTGGCCCAACTTCCTTTGTCTTCATCTGAGTTGGCACTGACGTGTGATGTAAAAGTCGGATTATTTAAATAATCATATTCGAAATTTTGGTAACGGGTGCTACTCAAAGCACTGCTATTAAGCATATCTTGGTGCTTTATTTTCGTAAGACGTAATAAATTATCATAATATTCTGTCGTTTTAAATGCGGTTTCGCCAGAACACGATTTTCGTGAACTATCTAGTTTACACTTTAGTATAGTTCGTGTATTTGTGTTGTCATTCCAAGAGTAAAGGGTGTCATACCAACTTCTATTTACGTCATCTGTTATGTCAACAGATTTTATTCGTCCTAAAAGATCGTAAGCATAACCCGTAGTTGTGCCATTTAAGTCTGTGACTGAGGTAACCCAGCCGTTATCATCAACTTCTTTCGTTATTTGCAGCTCTTTTGCACTTAACCTGGATTTTACTTTAGTCGTTCTTGCCGTGCCACGATAATAATCACTATATTCAATAGTACGATTACCTTCGCCCGATGTTAGTGGTGCATTCAACTCTACTTTTTTAAGATTTCCATCCGCGTGATAACTTCTATACGTATCAACAAGTAACCCTTCACTGTAGCGCTTGGCGGGTAACAATTGATTGCTACTATTGAATTGCGCATATTCCGTCTCCACAACAGGAATAAAGAAGTTAAGATTTTCGTCCGTTAATTCACTATCACTAATATAAATTTTTTGTGGCAAATTTAACACCCAATTATCATAATCGTTGATGTAGGTATTACGAGTATACTTCTCCCTAATCATAGAGTTATTGGCGTTACTGTATTTTTCATGAGTTAGTTGAGCAATTCCAAAAAAATTAAAATCACTGTATCTTGTTTCGTACTTATCTCGATTTGTACTGTCAGTTATAAGTTCGGCTGTTATATTTACAGGGGAAGTTTTTACGTAAAAACTGCCTCTAATTATTATTTTACTTCCAATATCATTTGCTACTTGGTAGCTATTTTTTGTTTCCCTTAAAAGAATTGAATTATTATCATAGTACTCAGTAGCATTTATACGACCAAAAAACGGTGAGCGAGCATCCCTGTTAATATATTCTTTAATCGAACTATTATCTGGCAATGTAATAGTAAGAGTTTTATTAAGATAGCGATCTACATCTTCAGGTACAGTTCCTTTCAGTCTATGTTTGTCAGCAACAAGCTCTCCTTTTTTTTGTCCTTCATTGCTCGAATAGTCATAACGCCAATTATATGAAGTGTTTACATCATAAGAAATTTCTTTTTCTCGTAAGGAAAAAGCTGAACGACAAATACTACCACCTAGGTATTGATTCGCACTATCGATTCGAGTTAAATCAAATAGAAAGCGACCCGTGGCACCCGTTGGATGAACTATATTTATAGTCATTGAAGTTCTTCCGTAATCAAGATAACAATGTGGAGGGCCCCCTTCTGCATCCGGCATACTTCCATCCAACCAATCTAGTTCATATTGCCATTTTTGCTTAGTTGGTAACTCAACAATAAACTTATCCGGTTCATTATAATACTGCCACTGACGACCATTGAAGGTTACTTTTTTTATATTTCCAACAAAGTCAACTGAAATAACCTGGTTATCACTGGTGATAACTTTTGATAACTGGTTAGATTTGTAGTGCTCTAAAGAGCTATAATGAAATTTATACAGTTTGGGGTCATATTCAAATTTGATCCAGTTACCATATTTGTCCTCAATTTTGCTAACAAACATAGCTTCCTTTATCTTGTTTGCATGAAATTGCGACCATGTATCAGCTGTGTAGGCTTCGCTAGCTTCACCTAGTCGTATATTGTCTGTACTACTTCCTTGAATAGGGCGCTGTAAAATACCTCCGATATTAGCAAGAACATCGAAATAGTATTTATTCCCATTCGGTGCTTTGGCGATAAAGCCTTCATTACCCGAAACACTATTGGTATAGCACGAAATAGACCAACCGCTATTAGTTATATAACGATCTGTACTGTTACTACCGGCTTTATCATTCAATAAAAGAAGATCATTTACTTGATTAGGAATAATTAATTTAGGTGTTGAGAAGAATGAATCAGGGATATCGAAATACCCCCCTGAACGTCCCGGAATTGGCTTAAGAGGTTCTTGTTTACCTGAACAAGAAGTTCCATTAGCCCAGCTTGGTGGCCTAAATACAGTTGTCGTACCGCCAGAATAAGCCTCACCATAACTAATCTCTATTCTGGGGACTTCTTCTAGCCAACCAGGTAATTCAGGAAAGTTAGTTTGGTATGACATAGAATATGTGAAATCCAGATTTCCTAACCTACTTATTTTGACATCATTACGTTTAAAGGTTACAACACCAGAATAATGGTTTAACTCTTCTCCAAACAAGGTGGAGTCTTGAGCAAATTTTCCGTTAATATCCGGTACTGTAATATAATCCATTTTCTTGGAGGCGGTTGTATTAGTGGCATAAGACACGTTAATTACAATAAAGCAACATAAGAATGCAAAGGCTTGTTTGGAAAAAAAACTACGTTTTAATTTATTCATTGCTTTACAACTCCATTTAAATATGTCGAAACCACTGGCGATCCTTGTAAATCCGTATGTATAAATATAATTTGTTTTTTACCATCTGAGTCATCTGGTAATTGCACATAAGCTATACTGGCTCGTTTAAAGTCGCCACATATATTCTGAGAGTTACACGCAGAAACTCTAAAGATAGCTTTATCACCTAGCTCAGGTACGAAGTCACTGCTAGCCAGCTGAGTATTACATCTTGTATGTAGAATATTACGGGTACCACACTGAAAAATTTCCCACCCTCCAGATTGAATAGCTGTTCTTTGCTCAAGCACGTAGTGGCTCGCACCAACAACACTACTCCATTCGAGGGCGTAATCACTGTTTTGACGAGAAATTGTAAACGCATTTGGTGCATCAAACACTTTTTCTCCCACTACAGTACAAGCTGTATCAGAAAAAGCCCCTTTACTTCCATCACTGTAGGAAGCTCTAACTTTATAACAATACTCTCTTCCGGCAGCTAAACGAGGTCTAGTTACTTTGTACTGACCTAGTGAATTAATAGGAATATTATTAGGTGCACTACTAAAGAGCAAACCATCTAGCTCACCAAAAAGCTCAAATTTAGTGACTCCCTGTTTTACAGTGCCACACCATGAAATGTTAATTGGTGTATTTACAGGAGTAACACTTGGAATATTCAAACAAGCAGGCGAATCACTTTTATTTACAGGAACAACATTAAGCCTAGCGTTAAGAAATGCATTCGAATTTGTTGGTAATCGATTCCCGTATTTGTCTTTACAAAACCATTCAGTAATTTTTGCTTCTTCTGCCAGGAATCTATGTACACCGTTATTCCCTTTAATTGGCCATGTTTTATTATTGCCGTAGCATGATTCAGCATTCTCAACATCCCAATAAAATGTCGAGGTCTCACCCACCGTTATTACGGCTGGCTTCCACTCGAATTGCTTTACTTGCATTGTTGGCGGTGAAATCTGAATAGAACTAATTGAAGAATAACCTGAACAGTGATTATTAACGGTACAAGCTGATATTCTAACCTGATAAGTACCTGAGCTTGTCAGATTAGTTAGTAAGCTAGATCCTACTGATGAGGTATAATAACGCCATGAATTAGAGTCTAATCGGTAGTAAACTTTATATTTGTAAGCACTACTTACTTTACTCCACGATACATTAACTTTACCGCTAACTAAAGAAATAGAGGGTTTTCTTGGAGTACTAGGGGTTTCTTCTACGGTTAATGAGGCCGTTAAGTTGGTTGTATTCCCGCGCGAATCGGTACATGACCAACTTGTAATTTTACTTTGAGCGTATGTGTAAACATGTCTTCCGTTATTACCACTTGATGTACGTGGCTTATTATTGCCAAAACATGACTTAGCATTTTCGATGTTCCAGTAAAAAGTTGTTGGCTGGCCTACTAGAACGACTGAAGGTTTCCACTCAAACTGTTTAACGACCATGTCACTTCCTTGCGCGCTAAAGCTAAAAAACGCAACAAGGATTAAAATCTTCCTTAATAAAAACACAATTACCTAATCTCCCTGTAAAATTGGCTGAAGATATTACCATATATCTTATTTATATAAATACTAATATATACCTATATTAGAACTAGTTAATTGTTAAAGCCTACTTATTCATATAAAGTATCAACTATTAAAGAATATGGCTTGTAACCCAACAGCGTTAAGAATGAGGTAAATGTTGTATTCTTTCTACATATATTATAAGTTGCAATTGAATATGCGATTGCCCTTATTTTTACTGCTGGATAAAATTGTTCCTTCTCATCACTATATAAAAGCTAGTTTCAGCTCTAAGTAACTAAATAATCATTTTCAAACTAAAATTGAATGCATGAAAATTACTGCTTTATGCAGTTAAAGTACAGACTTATTTGGTTGGGTTTTATTCGAGTAATTTTTCTCAGTTACTCATGTCTGTTAGTCTTTTACATCTAAGGTTTTCACAATAGCTTTCATGTGATGAAGGTCTACTGACTGCACCATGAAATTGTGTGGTCAATTTTTGCAACTTATCAAGGCTAATGCTGACTCGCTCAAGTAAAGGAAGATGGATATTGTCGATGTGTTAACACGCTGATTGCTGTTTATACTGTCTTAAAGCATTGAAAGTACATAACCTAAGATAGATGCCTGCTTTTGTTTTTAGTGCTTAAGGCGCCTGTTATTTGCAGTTGTTGACTGTTGCTAAACCTAAATCTATATTTGCAACAATATAGCCAAACTCTTTCTTAGTTAACTTTTTAGCCTGATATCGTTGCTTAGCTAATTCGTGACTCCAAGCCTTTTCACATGGAGCTAAGGGAATAGCTGTATCAATCATTAAAAGGTGTTCTTCCTGGATCACACCGCCTTTTTTAACAATGCTTTTAGCGCAAAGGCTTAAAGCATATTCAACAGCAAATTTATCAATACTTGGCATACCTATAAATTCTACATCACAACCAAGTTTCTCATTACCTTTAATATCAACATAATAAAGCTGGCCTGACGTAGTACAACCAGATATAAATAAGATGATAACGAGTAATAAAATATGTCTGATATTCACTTTGCCTCCTTGTACACATAAACCCACATATAGGGCACAAAAACGTAACAGCAATTTGGTTAAATTATGCAGAGCACCAAACTCAATCGCCGTATAGTTTTGATATCCAACGAGCCTGCGAGTGCATTGATGGTTTTGTTATTTGCCAGACCTTGAATAGATTGATAGCAAAGGAAACTTACTTTCACCAAAGTTGATAGTTAGCGATAGTGTCTCATCTGCTTTGAATGATTGTAAAAACTCCAATGGTGCAATTCGTTGCCCATCTGCAACGATAGCCATTAGGTGTTTATTAGTTAGACTTCGTCGACCTGATGCCATATTAGTCAAAGTTACTACCGCCCAACGCTCACCAGAATCATTACTCATTAATACAAAATTATTTACACTAAAATCACTCTGCTCTGGCTGAATGTTTGATTCATTTGGAAAGGCTAAATTAAAACTATTAGGTACAACTCTATCAATAGAAAGTACCTCTTCATCTGAATGGGCACCGAATGTACAAACCAGCAATATCAAAGACATCCGTTTCAACATAAATTCTCTCCTAATGACTTATAACGCCAAGCTTAACCGGCGCAAAATAGCAGACTAAAATTAACGACGAAGGAGCGCAAGCCTGCTATTTTGCGTCCTTTGATTTAAGCATTTGTTAGCATTACGCTTCCGATAATGCTTGCAAGTAGCTTGAATTAAAGTTTGTAAGTAGATTATTAAGGTAATTAAAGTTAATCTGATTTGGTTTAAAACTTAATCCTTTTTCAATATTAGCCATGTGCTTTTTTAGCATTGCTT
Organism: Pseudoalteromonas sp. APC 3224; assembly: GCF_030407535.1. Classification (GTDB taxonomy): domain Bacteria; phylum Pseudomonadota; class Gammaproteobacteria; order Enterobacterales; family Alteromonadaceae; genus Pseudoalteromonas. Next base: position 128,190 of record NZ_JASDDF010000004.1, read on the forward strand.
TATCTTTAGACCAAAAAGCGATATTCCCTAAAATGAAATCATTCCAATACATTGGGAACTCGCTTAAGTCTTCATTTGGATTCAAAACTTTTTTTGCATGAACAATCGCTTGTTGATAATTACCCGCTAACCCTTCCATTTGCGCTAAATGCCATGTTAATGAACTTTCTTTTGAATTATTATGTTCGATAAATCTCTTAATTAAAATGGCTGCTTCGCCATGGCAACCTGACTTTTCTAGTAGTCTAAATCCAGCATCATATGTTTGATCAAATTGCTGATAGGTTAGATTTAGATCTTCTTTTAACCTTTTTTGCAGGGCAATTTCACAATCAGCAAAGGCAAGATTTGATATAAATAAAAAAGCAATTGGTAAAAGTCTAGTTTTCACAATAGTTCCTTAGTAATGCTAACGCCAAGCTTTGCTGAGTCCTTGCTTGAGCGCCTTGTTACAAGCCGTTTAATGCAAGCCTATATCATTTAATATCCATTTTAATTGAGGGTCATTTTTTGAAATATAGTCATCAATTGATACTTTGATATGAACATTTGGGTATAACGCATCTTTATTATCACGAGTAAAGTGATACATGCGCTTTGAGTATGTTACCTCTAGGTTAGAGTTAGGTAAAATAAATTGCCCCATATCTTGGTAACCTGAAGGTTTGGCACCAGTAGGTTCACCAACTAATTTTGCATTCAATAATTGTGAAAACTGAGCAGCATTACTCATTGCTGCTGAGAAAGTTGTATTATCAATAAGAACATAAACACCTGACTTCCAATCTATACTGTCAGCCAGTACGAGTAGTTGAGTCAATTTTAAACCTACAAAAAAGTCCCCACCATAATTGTCTCTAAGGTCAATTATTAACTTTTTAGATTTGTTTTTATTAATGAAGGATAATAAATCTTCGCCCAGTGATTTCATTTTTGAGATTGATGTATAACGGCGAAATTTAAAATAGATCACTTTCTTATCGTTTAACGACCCAAACCAAAGATTCTCGTTAAGTTTTTCCTCAATCGAAAATATGGAATTGTTTAGATAGGTGAGTTCGGCTGTGTACTCATTTGAGTGAGATGGTTCTAATTGCTGTTCAATTAGTTCTTTACCTATTGTGAATGTGAATCGAGCTTGAAATGTATCGTTGATAACTCCCAGCCCATTAAGTAACTCGGCTTTTGGGATATATTGTGCTGCTCTTACTTGTGTTGAGTATTTGTTTTCAGAAAATGGTGTTAGTTGAGAAAATAAACGGTAGATTTCTTCTGCATTCATGTCGTTAATTTTCTCAAGTTTTGCACCAAGGAGGTGCTTAAAATCCTTGGTAGTTTTAATTACATAAAGCTCACCCTTGAACACCTTTAATTGAATAGGAAAACTTTTTAAATTAGCTCCCCACAAAGGAAATGATGTATGCCCATCACCTATTTTGTGAGTTAACCTCATCAGTTCAATTAATAACTGATTTTTCGTTAAGGAGGATAGAGAGCTTTTAAGTTGCGTTACCTCTTCATTAAAGCTTTGCCTAGAAATCGTATGGTAAAGATCTATATGTTTTTCAGACAAATTTCGTGAATAAAACTCAAGATCCTCTTGCCAACTTTCAACCTCTAAATCAGTAATGCCAAAACAATAGAGAGAAATCATTGATAATAAAATTGAAAGGGAAAGTCTCACTCGGTACTCCTTTAGGCTTATAACGCCCGCAACATCGGACAATTGTTCCGCGTGCTTGCGTTTGTTAGGCATAGATTGCCAACCTTTCTTCAAGCGCTTTATCATCAATACTCATAAGCTCTTGTTTCGTAATTATGCAAACTAGGTCTTTTCCCTTTCGACCTTCAGACTCTGCAGTAAGTCGATTTATTAATCGATTGTACTTTTCTTCATTATAAGCCTCTGAATCAATAACAATGAGGAGAAGTGTATTAGGCAGCCTGTTTGTCACCTGGGAATATACACTTTTTGCATAAATATTTTTTAAATATACTTCTCGAAGCCAGCCGAAATTAAACCCCTTTCTTATATATTTAACTTCAACTATATAGTCTTTAGTTAACAGGGCCTTACCACGAAGCAATATATCCAATTCAACGTTCGCTACCATTTTGTTGTGACTAACGTCGAATTTATTACCATACACCTTTGATAACTTGCAGTAGACAAGCTCTTCCACTTTTGAGTATTGCGATCTAAATGAATTAACAATGTAAGACTCAGAACTTCCAGATTCTGCAACCTGAAAACTCTCATATTCTGATGTTTCTTTTTCTTCTATTTCATCTTTGGTTGCATCGCGAAGTGACTGCTTTTTTATTTCGACATCGAGCCTTGTTTGCTCATCAAGATGAAGCTGGTTTTTCCTCCAGTTTTTCAAGCCAAGGAAGATAAATATCATCCCCACAATAGAACCGATTGAGGAGAACCATGGAATAAAGCTAACGATAAACGAAACGGCATACTGCCTTTTAATTACTACCGCCTTGGCCACATCTGATAGTGCGTTTATCTCTGACTCTGGTCGGAATAGATCGAAAGGCTCCTTTAGAAACAACCAAGGAGCCAAAATAGATAGGGTTATCAACACTACACCTAGAGATACTATAAATTTATATAGATCTCCAAATTCAAACTTCATCTTCGCTCCTTCTGATGCCTAACGCCTCATTAAGAGGCAATAAAATAGTTGGTTAAAATAAGCGAGGCACGAGCAAAAACCAACTGTTTTTTGTGATCTTCACCCGATAAAGTGGACACCGTCCACGTTTCAATTAACTGCCAATTCAAACTCGGCAGGTGATTTATATCCTAAACTCGAATGCAATCTCTGTCTATTGTAAAAATAATTTAGGTAAACCTTTAATTTTGATAATAGTTTACCACTGCTCTCAAATTTATTTCCTCGAATTAAATCTGCTTTAAGCGAATGAAAGAACGACTCGACTTCTGCGTTGTCATTACAGCACCCAGGCCTATTCATACTGGCTTTGATGTTTTTGCTAGCCAAATACTTTTGTACAACGTGAGCACGGTATTCTGCGCCTCGGTCAGTGTGAAATAATACACTATTTGTTGGCTGTCGTTTCTTTATCGCAAGCCTTAGCGCCTTTAACGTAAGGTCTGTTGTTTTGTTTTTACCAAACGCCCAGCCGATTACTCGACGTGAATATAAGTCGATAACCACAGCAAGGTAATGCCAACGAGCGCCGACTTTTAAATACGTAATATCGCCAGACCATTGCTGATTGATCCCCGTGGCCTTTTCACTATCTTTGCGTTTGTTTTCTATCTCTTTATAAAAGAACTTCACCTTCACCTTCGCCGGTTTGCTGTAAGTCTTAAGGGCTCTGGCTCTTAAACCGTTTTCTCGCATTAAGCGGGCAACACGTTTTTGGCTTGTGTTTATACCTTCTTTTTTTAGCGCATGAAATACGCGTGGGCTACCATAGGTTTGATGATTTACATTGAAAACGTGCTTTATCTTCAACAACAAATTAGCATCTGACAGCGCTCTAGCTGACACTGTTCTATCACGCCAAGCATAAAACCCACTACGCGAAACATTAAGCCAAGAACACAAGTATTTTATACCTAAGGCTTGTCCGAATTTTTGGATGAATCCAAATCGTTCTGATGTACTTCCGCCAGATACCGTTGCCACTTTTTTAGCAGGTCATTCTCCTGCTTAAGACGCTCATTTTCTTTCTTAAGCTTTTGAATGTTATCCAGCTCTTTTTTTGTTGGGAATTTACTCATTGTTTCATTGTTGCTTTGATAGCGCGGTACGTTTTTAAACTTACCTTCTCGATACTCTTTTCGCCAACGACTCAGCATTAACGGATGAATATCTAGCGCCTCGGCAACGTCCTTTGACATGACATCGTCTCGTAAGCTTAGTTCGACTGCTTTGATTTTAAAATTAACTGGGTAAAACCATGTCTTTCTAGGTTGGGTATATCTAGGCGTTTTAGCCTCCTCAAAGTAATGAGGAGGTGTCCACTAAAACGGGTGAGGAGCATTGTCCTTGTTAAACAGCTTGTTATATTACGGACTCACTTTTTTGCTAAAATAAAAACCGAATCATTAGGCTCAAACTCTTCATATTCAATTTCTTCAAGTATTGTAAATCTATCTCTGATTAATGACAGTAAGCGATCTTTATTGTGATATATTGCTTTCATGTCCCCGTCTTCGAAAACCGTATCTCCAATCCAAAAAGAATGAGCAATAACCCCATTTTCATTAAGCAATTCAAATTGATTTTTTAGAGATTTTTCAATTAAATCTAATTCAAAATGTTGATAAACTTTACATGAATAAATACCATCATATTTTTTATCTGATTTTAAACTAACAGCATCTAAAATTATAAACTCTCCCTCGGAAAACCGAGCTTTGGCTTTTTCAATAAACTCTTTTGAATAATCACTTCCTGTGACTCGATACGTATTTGATAACCACTCAAAGTCATTCCCTGGACCCATACCAACCTCAAGAAGACTAGAACCTTCTTTCAAATGATTTAACAGTTCGTTTTGAAATTTAGAATTATCATAGCCATCACACATTCTAATATAATCTTCAACACCATCTTTCGTCTCATATGTTTTCATTTGGGATACTCATAAAGGTCTATTTTGAACTCAATAATTCATATAAACATTGAGTAATATAACGCCCTAATAATGGGCTAAAAATAGTGGGCTAAAATGGAGCGAAGCGAATAGCCCGCTGTTTTTAGTCCTGTTAATTTGCTTGTTATGTGCCTGATTTTCCAAGCCTATATTGTTCTATACTACCAGCGATAAAACAAATGCCAACATAAAACCAAATGCTGCTTGCTACAATTTGCCAAATATCTAAACCCGAAGAAGCAACAAAGGTTGGAATAGCAATTAAACCACGCAACGTACAAAGCACAGCAATGGTAATTAAAGCTGATTTAAGCAGAGGAACTTTGCGAATTAAACCAACCGCAGAAAAAGCAAAAATAGTACAAGCAAACATTAAACTTGCTACGATCATAGTTCCAATTGGAGCAAGTAAAGTTCCTTGAGCCGCAGAGTCTATGATCTGTTGAGGTGCACGAGCAAATGCGAACCAACTAGGGCCGCCAAAAATACAAAGAAGGTGCCATACAGCAGAAGCGGAGGCAATAATACCTGCACTAATTAATAATTTGGATTGAATACTAAAGCTCAATGCTAACTCCATTTTGCACTGGCACATAACAATTTTATAGTGCGCTCATCGCGCATATTTCTGCCAACGATACGCTCATGTATTTTATAAATCATTTTTACCAAATAACTTAACACATTGCTATATATAATTTTTTATTAGCACTCAAACTCTCAATAAAAGAGAAAATGCGCGCGCCGCTCATTTTCTTGAATATGTGTGCATCACAACTACACTGTATATAAAAACAGCACTATTATTGGTAATAGTATGAAAACACATTCCCATTTTTAAATTACATAGCTGAATATATGCTAGTTCGTCAATATTCATTACGCACCGTAGATACCTACCTAAGATGGATTGCATCTTATATCCATTTTCATAATAAACGCCATCCCGCCTCAATGGGGGACAATGAAGTCGAACGCTACTTAGAACATTTAGTGTTAAAGCAAAACGTTGCACCACGTACGCAAGCCACCTCACTCAATTCATTGTCATTTTTATACAAGCACATAATAAAAAAAGAACTCTCATTAAATTTAAATTTTGCCCATAGTAAAAAACAAGCAAAGCTCCCTGTAGTGATGACCCCAGAGGAAGTTAAAATGTTGATGGCTCATTTAAATAAGCGCTATTATTTAATTGCAGCCCTCATGTATGGAAGTGGCTTAAGAGTAATGGAAGCGGTGCAATTAAGGGTGAAAGATATTGATTTTGATTATAAATGCATTCAAGTATGGAATGGAAAAGGTAATAAACACCGCATTGTTACGCTGGCCACAGAGCTAATACCTATGCTGAGAAATCAAATTTTGAACGTTGATGACTATTTAAAACTGGATTTAAATAATACGGAATATTCTGGCGTATGGATGCCATATGCTTTAACAAAAAAATATCCAAGTGCCGCAAAATCGCTTGCGTGGCAGTATTTATTTCCTTCCCATATATTAAGTTCAGATCCTCAAAGTGGTGAAATAAGACGACATCATTTTCATCACTCTTGTATTAGAAAAGAGGTTAAAAAAGCCGTCCAAGAATCAGGATTAACAAAAATAATAACACCTCATACATTAAGACACTCTTTTGCTACTCATCTACTGCAAAATGGCGCCGATATAAGAACTGTTCAAGCTCAGCTTGGCCATTCTGATGTTAAAACCACACAAATATATACCCATGTACCGCAACAAGGTGCCAACGGGGTTGTTAGCCCTTTTTCAAGATTATAAGCGTCTCTTTTTAATCCTCTACGCATACATATTCGCTTTAAGACCAATACCGCTATCTATTTCTACTTTGAAAACCAATAAAAAAAGCCCCGCTTGATGTTACTCAAGCAGGACTCCACACTAATTTTGTATCAATAAAAGCGCCTAAACTGCAGGCGCTTTGCATTATTGAATTTTATTGGTTAACCACGCTTTTAAGCGGATTAACTGGCTGTGCGTTGTCGTCTAGGATGTTCATATCGAAGTCGAACTCATCAACACGAATCGCTTTTTCACGCTTTTTGTTGTAATCACTTAACTGAACAAATTCAGCGTCGTTAATTACTTTTGCAGCAAGTGCATTTTCAAGCGTGATTGAAAAACGCGTGCCCGGCTTAAAGGTTTTAGCACGTAGCGCTTTTTTCACTTTTGCTAATAGCTCAAGTGACGCCATTTTAGCTTTGTAAGCTTGCTCGTTGATGTGATGACCATCACCTTCAATTGGCTTAACTAAATGCGTTATTTGCGCTTTAAATGCCGTATCAAGCTGAGCTTGTTTTGCTAGTTCACGGATTAAATCATCGCTGATTTTTGGCATTTTAGTTGAGTAGTTCATGGTAATGAAACGGATGAACTTACGAGTACCACTTGCAGGGAAGTTATCTAAGAACTTGTGCAATGCTTCTTCTGCACTTTGTAGTGCAAAACGAGTCGCATAATGGAAGTAAGGAGCCGCTTGCTCACGCTCGCTGCTTGCTACTTTTTGCTCGTAATACTTAATAGATGCCATAGCTGCATACAAGAAGCTCATTACATCGCCTAAACGTGCTGAAAGCATTTCAGCTTGCTTTAATTTACCGCCAAGTACTAGTAACGAGAAGTCAGCATATACAGCTAATTTAGCTGATAATTTATGTACTGCTTTTTCGTAGTCACGTACTTCTGGTAACGCAGAGTTTGCGCCAGCTGTGAATGGTAGTACACCTAAGCGGAATGCACGTAAGCTATTTGCTGTGCTGTAACCAACCGTTTTACGTAAAATACCGTTAAATTCTGCATCTGCGTTTTTGTCATCGCTGTGGATAGACTCAACCATAGACTGTAAGTATGGGTGACAACGCATAACACCTTGACCAAAGATCATCAGGTTACGAGTAAGAATGTTCGCGCCCTCTACCGTAATGGCAATTGGCTGCGCCACATAACCGCTAGCAAGTGTATTTTGAGGACCATTCTGAATTGCTTTACCCGCTTGAATATCCATTGCTGAGTCAAGCACATCACGACCAAGCTCTGTCATATGGTATTTAGCAATTGCAGTTACTACCGATGGTTTTAAGCCCATGCCTAAGCCTTCAGTTGTCAATACTCGCATTGCTTCTTGTAGGTATGTTTTACCTGCGATATCAGCTAGCTTTTCTTGAATACCTTCAAATTGACCAATTGATAAACCAAACTGTTCACGCACTGCTGCGTATTCAGAAGCAGATTTAAATGCAACTTGTGCTGTACTTACACCTAATGCTGGTAATGAAATACCACGACCTGCGCCTAAACAGCTAACTAGCATTTGCCAACCGCGACCGATGTTTTTCTGACCACCGATAATAAAGTCCATTGGTACAAATACTTTGTTACCACGTGTTGTACCGTTGTAAAAACGGATACCCATAGGATCATGACGGTTACCAAGTTCTACACCAGGGTGCTCTTTTGGAATAAGTGCACAAGTAATACCTAGGTTTTCTTTGCCACCTAGTAGACCATCTGGATCAACTACTTTAAACGCTAAACCAAGTACAGTAGCAATTGGTGCGAGTGTAATGTAGCGCTTGTCCCATGTAATTTCTAGGCCAAGTACTTCTTCACCGTTGTACATGCCTTTAGTTACGGTACCTACATCAGGAATACCGCCTGCATCAGAACCTGCTTCTGGGCTGGTTAATGCAAAACATGGAATGTCTGTACCATTTGCTAAACGTGGTAAGTAATGTGCTTGTTGCTCCTCTGTACCAAAGTGAAGTAGTAACTCACCTGGGCCTAACGAGTTTGGTACCATTACAGTTACCGCAACAGCTGAACTTTTCGTTGCAATAGTACCTACAATTGTTGAGTTAGCGTATGGGCTGAACTCTAAACCGCCAAACGATTTAGGGATGATCAGCGAGAAGAAACGCTCTTTTTTCAAAAACTCTAAAATGTCGTTTGGTAAATGAATACCATTTTGAATGACTGAATCATCAATCATGCCTAGTAGTTCTTGTACTGGACCGTCTAGAAACGCTTGTTCGTCTGCGGTTAATTTTGCCGCAGGTACATCGCGTAGCGCGCTAAAATCTGGTTTACCTTGGTAGATAGACCCTTCTAGCCATACATCGCCAGCGTCTAGCGCTTCTTGCTCAGTAACTGAAATACTTGGTAATACTTTTTTTAATTTTGTACGTAAACTCATAACGAACTCATCCGACCAGATAAATAATACCTACATTACGTCATAAAAATCGGTTTAGATCAATTACTCTATTCAATTAATTAACAGTTTTTTCAATTTATTTTCTTTACCTGAACGTAAACTGTTGAAATAAAAAGGCTTACACATGTACGCTGAATTATTATTTTTTTTGTTAAAAATTTAATAATTCTGGTTGTTGGCGCCGCAAATACGGATTTGGTAATAAAGTAGAAACAAAAAAGCGCAGCCTAAAATTAGGCTGCGCTTTTTAAATATGGGAATGTGAGTAAACCTAGCTTATTTTAACCACTTGTTTACCTGTAAAACCACCTGCTAACTGGTTGTTTAATGCGCTAGAAACAGCCTTCGCGTTAAAATCAACAGCTAATACTTCTGGAGGAATTATTTCGCCATTAGAGACCGTTTCAAGCAACAAATTACCCATAAAACTCATGCGCTGCTGCGCGCATAGGCTATTGGCTAACCACGCGCCACCTAAGGATACAATACTAATATTGGGTGCTCTACGGTACATTAGCTGCTGTTCAAAATTAGGCAGTGGATTTAAACAAGCAATACGACCACAAAAACGCATTAGCTCGATATTTTGAATGGTCGATTCCCCACCCATAATATCAATAACGGCATCAAATCCTTGTGGGCCAAGCTCTCGGCGAATTTTGTCACATAAGGCTTTGTCATTGTAATCAAAGACTACATCAGCCCCTAGCTGCTTAACCAATTTGTGGTTACGCTTGGAGGCGGTTGTAAATACATCGGCACCACGCTGCTTTGCAAATTGAATAGCAAATTGACCTACAGCACCTGCCCCGCCTTCAACAAAGAGGGTATCGCCTTCCGTTACGGCTAATTTATCTAAGCTGATAAGCGCTGCCATTCCGGCGCAGGGCAAAGTAGCAGCCTTATCACTGGCTAATTGCTTGGGAATGATAGACACTGCATAATTAGGCACTTTTGCGTATTCGCTCAATATCCCTTGCTCACCAATACTAGCGTGCCACATTACACGCTCACCCACGCCAGGAAATACGCCTTTACCCGCTTTAACCACTACACCCACTGCATCCAAGCCTAAAACATGCGGATACTGCCATAAACAAAAGCCAGATTTAGCAAATTGCGCATCCACCGGATTTAAACCAACATACTCCACTTTTACTAACAGCTCATTACCTGTGCATTGAGGCACAGGTAATTGTATATCCGTTAAGTTAATATCCTCATTAGGCTCTATTAAGGCAATAGCCTGCATAGATGAAGGAATAGTATTTGGGTTTGTAACTACAGTATTAGGCATCAAAAACTCTACTAGTTAGTACTACTTAACGCGTAACTCCATCGTCCATTAAATGACTGGTAAGCATTTACCTTAGCCAGTAACGATGAAATAGTTGAATCAACGGCATTTTCTTGTGCTATTAAAACATCCTGACGTGCATCTAACAACTCTAAGTAAGGAATTTGCCCTTCTTCATACATTGCTTGTGCTTGCAAAAATGCATTATTAGCAAATTGATACCGCTGCTCAGCAAAACGCGATTGCTGTGCTTGATTGACCAAGTATTGCAATGAAAGTTCACTCTCGTTAATCGCTTTTAACACAACTTGTTGATAGTCAGTATAAGCAGCTTGACTTAAAAACTGCTGCGCATCACGCTGAGCCAACAACGCAGGATAACTCAATAAAGACCATTGTACTTGTGGTGCAACTTGCCACTGCTGCTGGGTGTCGCTAAAACCATTACTGCCCAAACTTAGCACGCCTGCAAAACCACTTAAGCTGATATCGGGTAATAGAGCTTTACTGGCTGCCACACTTAAACTATTTGCTTGGCTAAAGTCATATAATGCACGGCTAATATCAGGCCTTAGTGCAATAGCCTGATTTGGCTTTGCTAGTGACACTTGAAATGCCTTGCTCAATACAGCACGTTCATCTTTAATACTCAGTGATTGCGTTGGTTGTGCACTTAATACCGCCAGCGTAGATAAGTCACGAAACTTAGCATATTCAATCGCCGGAATGAGCGCTTGTTGCTGCCTAAGTTGCGCCATGGTGCGGTTTAAATCAAGCTCATTTGCCACACCTTCATCTACTTGCGCCTGCAGCACTTGAATGCTTTGTTCAAGTGCTTCTATTTGCATTTCAATAATTTGTTGCTTTTGCAGGTTGCCTTGATAGCTGGCAAACCCTTTAACCACAGATGACACAACTTCAATTTGTAATAGCCTAACTTGCTCTGCTTGGCTCATAGCTTGTGAATTTGCGGCATCAACGAGTGCAGTTATTCGACCAAATAAGTCGAGCTGCCAGTCAAGTGCAACATTTGCACTTGACTGTCGGCTATTGGTATCGCCTAGTCCACTTCGTTTAGTTCCAACCTCAACACCGCCTTGCGGTAAGTATTGTGCTTGTTGTTCACCAATACGTGCCAACACACTTTTAAGCACTAACTGACTCGTTTGTAAGTCGTAGTTATTAGCTAATGCGTTGCTAACAAGCTGGTTTAATTGCGCTGAACCTAACTTGTACCACCAGTTTTGCTCATCTTCACCAACATACTGTTCTGCCGATATTGCTTGGGCAACAAACTCGTTTACTTGTTGTTGCTCAGCTGCTGTATCTATTTTGCTCGCACAGCCAGATAACACTGCAATCGCTAACACTGAGCCTAAAAATGCCGGCTTTTTAAATTTGTTTAAATGTAATTTAGTCATTTGAAGACTCCTCAGCGCGCTGCTTTTTTACCACCAGCATGTAAAACACTGGCGTAAATAATAGCCCAAATACAGTCACACCAATCATACCTGAGAATACTGCGTTACCCATTGCATGACGCATTTCAGCACCGGCACCGGTTGCCAACACTAACGGAATAACACCCGCGGTAAAGGCAATTGAGGTCATTAAAATAGGACGTAAACGCATACGGCACGCTGCCAACATAGCCTCAAGGTGCGATAATCCAGTGTCGTGTTTATCTTTGGCAAATTCCACCATTAAAATGGCGTTTTTAGAGGCCAGTGCCACCAGTACAATTAACGCTATTTGGGTAAATATATTGTTGTCTGAGCCTACCAACCACACCCCTAATAACGCTGAGAAAATAGTCATAGGTACAATTAAAATAATGGCCAGTGGTAAACGTAGGCTTTCATACTGTGCTGCCAATACCATAAACACGAGCAATACCACCAGTGGGAACACGTACACCATAGTATTACCAGCAAGTACTTGCTGATACGTTACCTCAGTCCACTCATATTCAATCCCAGTAGGTAGCGTTTTCGCCAGTACATTTTCAATCGCTGTTTGCGCTTGGTCTGAGCTGTAACCTGGCGCTGGGCTGCCGTTAAGTTCAGCACTTGGGTAACCGTTGTAGTGCATAACACGATCTGGGCCTATAGTTGGCGTTACCGTAAGCACTGAGCCTAGTGGCACCATATTACCTGCACGATTACGTACTTTTAGGTTTAGTATTTGCTCTGGGTCTACCCTAAATTCAGCATCTGCTTGAGCATTTACTTGGTAGGTACGACCAAACATATTAAAGTCGTTTACATACACTGAGCCTAAATAAATCTGCAATGAGTTAAATACTTCATCAAGCGCAATACCTTGGATAAGTGCTTGTTCGCGGTCAATATCAATATCCATTTGCGGTACTTGAATTCTAAAGCTTGAATACAGCCCCATTAACGCCGGATCTTTTTGCGCCGCAGCAATCACTGATTGCAAGCTATTAAATAATGCTTCAAAGCCTTTATTTGCTCTATCTTCAATTTGCAGCTTAAAGCCACCTGTAGTGCCTAATCCTTGAATTGGCGGTGGCGGAAATACAGCCACAAACGCTTCATCAATTGCCGCAAAACGCTGATTTAACTGCGCCGCAATAGCCGAAGCCGACATACTCGGATCGGTACGCTCTGCAAAAGGCGCCAATGGAGTAAACACAATGCCGCTATTAGGGCTATTAGTAAAACCATTTACAGATAGGCCTGGAAACGCCACAGTGTTTGCAACACCTGGAACCTCGAGCGCTATTTGCTGCATTTGTTTTACTACCGCTTCAGTTCTGTCTAAGCTTGCTGCATCTGGTAGCTGCGCAATGGCAACTAAGTATTGCTTATCTTGCTGTGGTATAAAGCCACCAGGTACCGCGTCAAACAGCTTAATCGTACCGCCAACTAAAGCAACATAGGCAACCATTACCACCACGCTCATACGAATAAGCTTTTGTACTAGCTTTTCATACCCTGTTGCACCACGGTTAAACAGTCGATTAAATGGCTTGAATAACCAGCGACCAAATAACTTATCTAATAAGCGGGTAAACGCATCTGGTTTTGCGTCGTGCGATTTTAACAATAAGGCTGCTAGCGCCGGCGACAATGTCAGTGAGTTAAACGCTGAAATAACTGTTGAAATAGTTATGGTTAAAGCAAATTGCTTATAAAACTGTCCAGAAAGTCCAGTAATAAAGGCCGTTGGAATAAATACCGCACACAATACCAATGCAATCGCAATAATTGGGCCGGTTACCTCTGTCATTGCAACGCGTGTTGCTTCAAGCGGCGATAAGCCGTTTTCTATATTTCGTTCAACATTTTCCACCACTACAATCGCATCATCAACCACAATACCTATAGCCAGTACTAAACCAAATAGCGATAAGGTATTAATAGAAACACCAAGCCATTGCATTACAGCAAAGGTACCAATGAGTGAAACTGGCACAGCTATAAGCGGAATAATAGATGCGCGCCACGTTTGTAAGAATACAATAACTACAATAACAACCAATGCGATTGCTTCAAGCAATGTCGCTATTACCGCATCAATAGAGCCACGAACGAATACCGTTGGATCATAAACAATGTCGTATTCAACACCTTCAGGAAAGTCTTTCGATAAACGTGCCATGGTTTCACGCACCTGATCTGAAAGCTCAATGGCATTTGAACCCGGGCGTTGAAATATTGGCATTGCCAATGCAGGTTGATTATCAAGTTCAGCACGCAGTGAGTAAGAGTCTTGGCCTAAGTCAACACGCGCCACATCTGACAAACGCGTAAGTTGCCCTTGCTCACCTACTTTAATAATGACCTGCTTAAACTCTTCAATGCTATTTAGGCGGCCTTTCACGTTTAATAAAATTTGAAATTGGCTATCGTTAGAGATTGGTTGAGCACCTAAGCTACCCGCTGCAACTTGCTGATTTTGCGAGCGCAAAGCAGCCACAACATCGGTTGCTGTAAGCTCACGTGCTGCTAATGCATCTGGATTTAACCACACACGCATAGCATATTTACCACCACCAAATAACTGAATATCACCCACGCCAGGTAAACGTGCTATTTCATCTTTAATGTTTAAATCGGCATAATTTGATAAATACGCCGTATCATGGCTATTTTGGGGTGAATATAAATGCACCACCATGGTTAAATCGGGTGATGACTTTTCAGCAACTACCCCTAAACGCTGCACCTCTTGTGGTAACCTCGGTAATGCACTATTTACTCGGTTTTGCACTTGTACTTGAGCACGGTCTAAATCCGTCCCTAAGGCAAATGTTACGGTTAAAGTCATGCGCCCGTCACTGGTCGCTTGTGAAAACATATATAACATGTTTTCAGTGCCGTTTATTTCTTGTTCAAGCGGTGTTGCCACTGTTTGTGCAATAACCGTTGGGTTTGCGCCCGGGTAACTGGCTGTCACTACCACTGTGGGTGGCACAACTTCTGGGTATTCACTGACTGGCAGCTGAAATAAAGAAATGCCACCCGCAATCAAAATAATCAGCGACAGCATGGCCGCAAAAATCGGTCGCTGGATAAAAAAGTGTGAAAATTTCATTTAATAACCTTATTGCTTAGCAACTAAATCGGCAGGGTTAGCAGTGAGTGTAAATGCCACACCTTGGGTATTAATTGTCACTTTATTTGGTGATATTGGCATGCCCGGCCCTACGCGAGCTGGCCCATTCACGGCAATCACATCACCCTGTTCAAGGCCAGAGGTAATGGCACGTAATGCGCCATAGCGCTCACCTACAGTAACCAATTTATATTGCAGTACATTATTTTCGCCCACAGTAAGAACAAAACGATTTTTTAAATCAGTACCAATAGCTCTATCTGGAATAATGACGGCTTCGCGTATTGCATTGGCAGCCAATTTAATCCGTGCAAAAGAGCCTGAGCGTAACTCGTTACTACGATCTTCAAATACCGCTCGTACACGTAATGTGCCAGTAGAAGCATTAATTTGGTTATCTATAAAGTTGATGTGGCCGTTGTAATTAAAATCACTCTGCCCTACTTTTTGCATAACGACAGGTTGCTTGCTTGATGCAGTAACATCATCAAATGCATTGTTCCAAGTACGTTCGTCGACATCAAAGTAAGCATACATTTTGTCATTTGAAACAATTGAAGTGAGCACGCTTTGCCCGGCAAGGACGTTGTTACCTTTAGTGATGTTTGCGCGAGAGATAATTCCATCAATAGGTGAAACCACAGAGGTAAACTCTAAATCAAGTTCTGCGGCTTTAAGCTGAGCTTTAAGTGCAGCAAGTTGTGCTTCACGCTGACGCAACGTTGAGGTACGAGCTTGTGCTTGTTCTGTAGAAATTGCTTTACGCTCAGTTAGACGCACTGCACGTGATGCTTCGCTTTTTGCTTGTTCAAGAGCCGCTTGTGCACTTTTAACCTGAGCTTGTAAACTAGCTACCGTGGCTCTAAATGAACGATCATCAAGGCGAAATAACACATCACCTTGTTTAACAGCATCCCCTTCTTTAAATTCAATTTGCTCAATAATGCCTGATACACGCGGCATTAATGCTACTTTTTGCGGTGACTCTAAGCGCGTTGTATAGGTATGCCAACTTTGTACAGGCTTGACCAGGACTTGGGCTACATCAATAGCTTGATATTGTTGTGCGGGTGCTGATTGCGCTGTGCTTTCTTCAGCACAACCGGTCAGAGTAATTAATGCAACAGATAAGGCTGTAGCAACTAAGTGTTTGTTCATAACGACGCTCCTGTTAATTAGGCGATACATAATACGGAACATACTTGTTGATAAAAACAATAGATTTTTAAATTCATTAGTGCCAAAATGGCATCAAAGTGACACAATGGTGCAATAATGGATACAACAAGCCGACTCTTAATGCTGCTTGAAGTGGTTGAGCAGGGATCATTTGCTAAAGCTGCTGAAATACGCAACATTGATCGTTCCGTGATCTCTAAACAAATTAGCCGTTTAGAAGATGAGCTAGGCGTGAGGCTATTAAATCGAACCACCCGTTCGTTTTCACTTACCGCAGCAGGCGCTGAAATGATAAAAAAAGCGGACGAGTTACGAAGCCTACTCGGCGATATCCTGCGTATGGCAGAGAATTATCACTTAGAACCTCGTGGCGTATTAAAAATTACCTCATCGACTTTAATTGGTCGGCGTTATCTACAACCAGTGATCAACGATTTCCAAAAGCGCTTTCCGCAAGTGGAAGTAGAACTTCGTTTAGATGATCGGCTTGTGGATATTGTCTCAGAAGGATTTGATTTGGCATTTAGAGTGGGTGAGCCAAAAGACTCCTCTTTAATTGCTCGAAAGATTGCGCGTAATCGTTTATTACTTTTAGCTTCCCCTGCATTTATCGAAACCTATGGAATGCCGAAAAACATAACTGATTTAGCACAATTACCCGCCGCTAGTTACGCAAGTAGTTCACTGCGAGTTGATGGAGTAAGTTACTACAACCACCTTGGTGAACAATGCGAACAAAAAATTAAAAGTGTATTTAGAGCCAATGATGCTGAAGCACTATTAATGAAAACACTCTCCGGAACCACTTACGTTTTAGCCCCCGCGTTTATATTAGATAAAGAAGTGATTGATGGACAACTGGTGCCTTTATTGACGGATCTTAAATTAATGGA
Organism: Pseudoalteromonas sp. APC 3224; assembly: GCF_030407535.1. Classification (GTDB taxonomy): domain Bacteria; phylum Pseudomonadota; class Gammaproteobacteria; order Enterobacterales; family Alteromonadaceae; genus Pseudoalteromonas. Next base: position 145,021 of record NZ_JASDDF010000004.1, read on the forward strand.
GCACAGTGCCATGTATGCGGTATACCCACATCGTGATTTACCGGTAAGAACCCGGTTATTTTTTGATGCCGTACGCGAATATATTGGTAAAGAAAGACCGATTTGGGAAAACAGTATTCCAGACTTTGAACAAATGTATTAGCCGCTATAAAACTTAAGCCAGCGCTAAAATATCAGTGCAGACCCCATTACGGCCAGTCTCTTTAGCTTTATAAAGCTGCTTATCGGCCAAGTCGATTAGTTCACTTAGGCTTTGTTGCTGGTATTGTACAACGCCTAAACTGGCGGTTAAATTAATGGTTTCACCATTAGCGACTATGTGCTTATTTTGTATTGCGAGTCTTAACTTTTCTGCCATTGCTAAGGCTGCTTGCGGACTATCAAAGTTGCTCATTAGTGAAAACTCTTCACCTCCCACTCTAAACACATACCCTTTTGCAAAAGTGCCGCGCAATAATGTAGCTAACTCAACCAATACTTTATCGCCAACATCGTGCCCATACTGATCATTAATTTGTTTAAAGTAGTCTAAATCAAGTAAAAATAAGTAAAGCTGTGATTTATCTTTAATCTCTACCTCAAAAAACTGGTTCATTGATAAACGGTTACCAGCCCCAGTAAGGGGATCGAGTAACGCTAAATTTTTCAAACGCTTCGAAAAATCAGCTCTATTACCTTCAAAAACATGAGATATAGCCCATATGCTTATGTATACAAATAATAAGTTAAGTCCTATGTTAAATGCTGAAAACGATGAATGTGGCAGTTTTTGAGATAACACCACCAGCTGTAAAACAAGTAATGCCGCAGACAAAAATAACCCGTAACGTCTACCAAGCAGTAAGTAGTAAAGAATAGGTAAAATAAATGTCCACAAAAACAGGCCGTTTTTAGGAGGGGCTAAGTAGGTGCCACATAACACAATTAAAGAGATAGTTAAGCACATGGTAATGGCATGCCAGCGCTTAGGGTAATGTTTTTGCGAGTGCTTAAATATATATAAGCATAACAAGGAAAAGCCGACTTCGAGACCACCAACAAGGGGTAAATTATTTACCAATAAATTAAAACCGGCAAACACCAATGACAAAAAACCAAAGCAAATACACATCCATTTAAGAACGTGCTTGCGTAGCGTTTTTGTACTATTGAGTGCAGCTATATCCATGGATAACTTAAAATATTTTTGATAGCTTATGTTAACAATGAAATGCAAAAATCACAATTTTAAGCTTAAACAATTCAGAAAAAACAAGCCAAAAGAATTAGTGAAACGTTTATTCCATAATCAATTCATTAACAGTACCCACTAAATCTGCAAATTCTTCATTAACATGCGATAACTGTTTAGCGCTCAGCGTTTTGTTTAACTTGAGTAGCAAATGCGCATAAGCTTTTAAGTTTTGCTCATTTAGTTCACGCAGCTCATTACTCATATATTGCTCACGATCAGTGATAATGGTGTGTAATTGCTGGGTAAACTCTGCCTCGCTAAGTGTTTGCTGCCTAAAAAGGGCTTCAAGTGCGGCTAAACGAGTTAGTTTATAGTCCTGCCATAAATCACTGGTAGGGGTATGCTCACTGTTAGCTTGTGATATGAGCGTTTGCTGCTCAGAAGTGAGTTTGCCAAGCCACTGCTTGTAGTAATCTAGTTGTCTCTCTAAGCGTTGTTGCTGGTGCTCGTCTTGAGTTAATGAGGCATGCTCTTGGATTTCATCATTAATTTGCTCGCGAATATTTTCTACCATTTCACTGCGCTGTGATGGGGTTAAGGTCAGCGCTAACTTAATTAAAGGGGCACTAGTATGCAACAGCAAGTTTCGCCAATGCTGCTTCACTTGGGTTATTTTATCCATCAACTGCGCAGTATCGGCTTCATTGTTTAGCAATTGTCTTAGGTCGAGTAAATCGGCTTTATATTTTGGTAATTCAACTTCACGATGCCAATCTCGGGTATCGTTAATAATCGCTTTTAACTGCTTAGATTGGCTTTTATTCAGATCAACGTAATCATCAATCCAAAATGACGATAACCAACCTAGGTTGTTATAGGCAAATGACGTTGAACAGCTGGCAATAAATAACAAACTGGTTATAAAAATAATTTTACTTAGTTTTATATTTTTTAAATTATTTAACATGAAAAGACCCCGTTGTATGATGCTTTAGTTGCCAAAATCATCATAAGTAATTATGTAAGCTACTGCTTGCTTTTATTTTTTTCATTTTTCTATAGAATCGCAAGCTAACGCAATTTATATCATAGCTATGTGCTTAAGTTTAGAATTTTTGAGCTATAGTTAAAACTACTTGTTAATACGTTTGTATATCTAATTTATAAACGTTGGCGTTATTGATTTAGCTCATAATTTATTACCTACTCGAGTAATAAGTAAATGATTAACCGTTATGATGCTTACCGACAACGATAACTAATTTGGAGACATGCATATGTCACAGTCTAATTTAAAAGCAATGTTCTTTGCGGGCATTATACTTGCTACACCTTATGCTTATGCAGGGCTTGAGGAAGGCATAATAGCAGCAAACGCAGGTCAATTTGAGGAAGCACTAAAAGAGTTTAATTACCTTGCAGACAAAGGCTATGCCCCAGGTATTTACGAACTAGGTAAGTTATACGAGGGCGGACATGGAGTTACTCGCGACTACTACAAAGCTGCAGAGCTTTACCAACAAGCAGTTAAAAAAAATCATGTAGATTCAATGTTTGCACTTGCGGTTTTGTATGATGAAGGCAACGGCGTAAAGTTGGACAAACAAATGGCTATTAGCTTATTTGAGAAAGCAGCCAATAAAAACCTTCCTGCAGCACAGTATAACTTAGGGGTAATGTACGCCAACGGCGATGGCGTGAGCCAAGATTATAAAGCCGCCAGAACATGGTATGAAAAAGCCGCCGCTAATAATTACACGCTTGCACAATTTAATTTAGCCTTGATGTATTTTGAAGGCTTAGGAATGCCAAAAAACCTTGAAATGTCGTATGTGTGGAATACCATCGCTGAGTACAACGGTAACATGCAAGCTAGCCACAGTCGTAAACTTGATGAACGCACTATGCTCCCTAAAGAAGTCGCTGAAGCTAAAGAAAAAGCCGATGCTATTTATAATAAAATTTTAGCGGGTACTTATGCAGGTGAAGGGCGAATGTTTTAAGCAAATAAAATAACTAAAAAAAGCTGAATGAAGTGATTCATTCAGCTTTTTTATTTTAAGTACTACAGGCTATTTTACATAAAGCCACTTTAGCACTTTGATCAGTAATTTATTTTGTTTGAGTAATAAACCTATACGCGGATTAAACGAGCCTGATACTAAGGTATTTTTTGCATGGCTAAAGGTTAAAAAGCCTTCTTTGCCATGATAATGCCCCATTCCTGAATAACCCACCCCGCCAAATGGTACATCATCGGCAGCTACTTGTATTAATGTATCGTTAACGGCAACGGTTCCGCTAAGTGTTTGCTTAATAATGTACTGTTGCGCTTGCTTGTCTTGGCCCAAAATATAAACCGCTAATGGATGATGGCGTAGTCGAATATAATTAAGCGCATCATCTAATTTGTAATAACTCATAATCGGTAAAATAGGCCCAAATAACTCTTCTTGCATTAATTGCATCTCGTCGGTGACGTGCGTCACAATATGCAGACCCATCCGGTGTTTTTCAGCATCTTGTTGGTTTTGCTCAAGTGGCTTTGTTATTTTAGCGCCTTGTTGTTGTGCTTGTTCTAAATAACCTAGCAGACGTTGATAATGAGCTGGACTAATAATAGAGGTCAGGTTTTTCCCTTCAACACCTTGCTTAAAGTGCTTTTTATAAAGTGTACACAAAGCTTTAATAAACTGATGTTCTAATGCTTTAGGAACAAATACGTAGTCAGGAGCCACACATATTTGCCCTGCATTAGCCATCTTGCCAAATAATAGAGCACGAGCGGCTTTATTTACGTCTGCTTTTTCTAACACAATGACTGGCGATTTTCCGCCTAGTTCTAAAGTGACTGGTGTTAAATTTTTACTCGCTGCGCCCATCACCAACTTACCGACCGCTGTTGAGCCAGTAAATAATAAATGTGCAAAGGGTAATGATGAGAACTCACTTGCCACCTCGCTGCCACCTTGAATAATGGTGCAGTGTTGGCTTAATTCACCTATAAATATTTTTTCAAGAACCGCATTGGTATTAGGCGTAAATTCACTGAGCTTTAGCATAACCCTGTTGCCCGCTGCAATCGCGGTGATAACCGGCACCAATGCCAATTGAATAGGATAGTTCCACGGTGCAATCACACCCACCACGCCAATAGGCTGATAGGTTACACTTACTTTTGAGGGCCATAAGCTCAAACCAGGGCTGCGGTGACTAGGCTTAGACCAGCGAGGTAACTTTTTAATAATATGTGCAAGCCCCTGCATGGTAGGCAAAATATCACCTACTAAAGTATCAAAGGCCGTTCGGTAACCAAAATCTTTGGATACCGCTGCAATCAAGTCTTGCTCTAGCGTTACAATGTTAGCGCGTACTTGCTTAAGTAAAGCAAGGCGTTGCTCAATAGGTAAATAAGGGGTGTCTTCAAAAGAGTGCTTTAGTTCATTAAATTGTGAACGCAAAGACCCTGTAGATAATGTGTCAGTGATCAAAATAGGCTACTCGATTTATAACGTTTTCAAGACTATAACCTTGATCTGTCACACGAGCAATAAAGAGTGGTTTTGCAACATAATGAAAAGCGTTGCAAAAACACTCATAAGGTTGGTTGGAACTCATACCGATGCACAGCTTTTATGTGCATCGGTTATCTGTTTTGTTAGTTGATTAAAGTGGGTTATTAAAAGCCAAAAACCTGGGCTGCTATGGTCATTGTTACTAAGGTAATTAAAACTATAGCGACAATATTTAACACAAAGCCAGCACGGATCATGTCTTTCATTTTAATTTCACCCGAGCCAAACACAATCGCATTGGGTGGTGTGGCTACTGGCATCATAAACGCACAACTACACGCAATCGCAGCTGGAATAACCCACACTAACGGGCTGCCAGTTACAGACTCAGCAACAGGCCCCAATAATGGTAAAAAGCCTGCGGCTGTTGCCGTATTACTGGTAATTTCCGTTAAGAAAGTAATGAGTGCCACCACCACAAGAATGCTCATAACTAAAGGAATTGCACTGGCACCCTCAATCATGTTGGCAATGTAATCGGCTAATCCTGATGATTTAATTTGCGAGGCTAGTGTCAAGCCCCCCCCAAATAAAAGCAACACACCCCAAGGTACTTTAGCTGCACTTTCCCAATCTAAAATTCGCTCATCACTGCCTTTATTTGCAGGTAGTACAAATAATAATAATGCGGCTGCAATTGCAATACCCGTATCTGAAATTTTAAGGCCGGTCACATCACCTAGTAATGGTCTAAATATCCAACAAATAGCCGCAAACATAAACACAAACAACACGCCCTTTTCAGCACGTTGCATGAGTCCTAGGTCTTTTAGCTGCGAAGAAAATACCGCTTTAGTGTCAATTCGCTTGTTTGCTTGCACATTCGCATCAACCTTGTAGGTAAATTTAGTTAGCCAAATCCAGCTGATGATTAACATGCCAAGTGCTAATGGCACACCAACTATCATCCACTGGGCAAAGCCAATTTCAATCTGGTAGCTATCTGATAGGTACGCAGCCATTAATGCATTTGGAGGAGTACCAATTAAAGTAGCAATACCACCAATACTCGCGCCATAAGCAATAGATAGTAAAAGTGCTTTACCAAACCCCTCATTGCTAGGATCTGAGCTTTTAACTAAATGAGTGATAGATAAGGCAATAGGCAACATCATTACTGCGGTAGCGGTATTAGACATCCACATTGATAAAAATGCAGTCACTAACATCATGGCTAAAATTTGTAAGCTTGGTTTTTTACCGGCATAAAGCATAGTTCTTAATGCAATTCGTTTGTGTAATCCCCAACGTTCCATAGCAATTGAGATTAAAAAACCGCCTAAAAATAAAAAGATCAGCGGATGCGCATAAGGAGCTGCAACACTTTTTATAGCCGCTATATCTACTATAGGTGAAATCACTAACGGAAGTAATGCAGTAGCAGGAATGGGCACAACTTCACTTACCCACCACGACGCCATCCAAAATGCTAAGCCTGCAGTTTTAAATGCAGCAGCCGACATTCCTACTGGCGGCTCAACTAAGCAGGTCAATAACATTACACACGGACCAAGTAACAATAACAGCCATTGCATAAACGGCTTTTTATTGGCGTTATTTTCTAAAATACGTTTTGTCATTTTAACAGCCTTTAAAATTTATATTTAAGACCAAGTGCAACACTGTTATCAGCATTTTCTTCTAGGTCGAGGTCAGTATATAAAAGGTAAGCGGTAGTTTGCTTGTCAAAAATGTAGTCTACACCAGTAGTCCACTGAGTTGCGTCTGATGCTTGACGTAGCTTTGAATCATCTTTTGCAAATTGAACTTTAGGTACCCATTTGTCGAGCTTGTAGCTTGCACTTAACACGTAACCATTCCCTGATTTACTACCATCAATTGATTCTGAGTGCTGGTATAACGCACCTAATTGTAGTTTTTCAAATTTATACACGCCTGCGATACGACTTGCTTTAATGTTATTAAGCGAGTCAACATGGCTTATTGAAATAGAGTAAGGAGTTTTATTTAAACTACGATCACCATAAATAAGGGTTGCAGCAAATCCCGCTTCATTGTCTTTGTTGTCATCTTTTGGCGCATAGGTAAATGAAAACTGTGCATTGTGCCAGTACTTAGAGGTATAGGTAATGGTATCGCCTAAGCGATCTTGTCCGGCAATAACTTGTGAAATATCAGCTTGGGTTTCGTTAAAGTTATCGAGTTTACCTTCAGAGTATTTAAAACGCGTGTCATTTCGCCCTACGACTACTTCACCAAACGCACCTTTTAGGCCAAGGTAAGTATTACGTGCTGCAAAAGGCTCATTGGTATCATCATGTTCAAAGCCTTTTACTTGAACCTCGTATTTAAATACGGCAGTAAAATATTCATTTAATTTATGGTCACCTTTAATACCAATACGCGAAAAAGGGGCATCTATTTGTGTGCCTTCATCTGCGTAACGCATAATGCCAGTATCGGTGTTGGCAATTTGTACTTCGGCTTTACCATACACAGTGTAATCTGCAGCAAACGCTGTTACAGGTAGTGTGGCAGCACTGCATAACGCAGCAAGTACTGAACCTTGGAATAGATTATTTTTCATTATGTATCCTAATTATGTGATGTTACTTGTTGTCTACAACTGTAGAGCAAGAACATGACCAACTAGATAATAACAATAAATTTCAGTGACTTAAAAAATAAAACCATGATAAAAAGCTTTAAAATGTGCGGATTTCCACACACTTTAAATACCTACTATCACCATTTCCACCCACTAATCGGTAAACATATCTCGATTAAGGTTATATTTACTCATTTTATCGTAGAGGGTTTTGCGCGCGATTTGCAACGTTGCCATGGTGTCTTTAATACTGCCATGATTAAGTTCTAAGGCTTCTTCAATTAAAGACTGCTCATAAAAGCTGACCTTTTCTACAAGGCTTAAATCCAATGATAACGACGAGCCACTACTGCTTGAGTCACTCTGTGCAAAAGCCAGATCGGGGCCAAGTAATACCGCTCGTTCAGCCTGATTTCTTAATTCACGAACATTACCTGGCCAGTCGTGCGCAAGTAGGCGCTGTTGTAACTCAATATTAAGCGCACCCAAAGGTTTATGAAAACGAGTGGCCGCAATAGAGCTAAAATGCTTAAACAACAAAGGAATATCGGCTTTTCTGTCTCTTAATGCGGGAATACTGACTTTAACTAAACTCAATCGATAATATAAATCGGCTCTAAACTCACCTTTTTCTACCAACGAAAGTAAATCGACCTTGGTGGCCGCGACAATACGAATATCAAGCTCGATGGCTTTATTTGCACCCACGGGGGTAACTTTTCGCTCTTCAAGCACCCGAAGTAATTTAACTTGTAGTGACAAGGGAGTGCTTTCAATTTCATCTAAAAAAACGGTGCCGCCTTGCGCAAACTCAAACTTGCCTTTGCGATCTTGTGTTGCGCCAGTATATGCACCACTAACAGCACCAAACAATTCGCTTTCTATTAATTGCTCAGGCACCGCACCACAGTTAATAGCCACAAACTGACAGCTGGAACGGTTACTATGATCGTGTAAATAACGGGCAACCAATTCTTTACCTGTACCAGTTTCACCTTCAATTAATACATCTGCAGGTGTATCAATCACTGTATTGAGTAAGTTCATCATGTGCTGCATTTTAAGGGTCTCGCCTAAAATACGCACACCGGGTGCGGAGGTCTTTTCAACTGCACGCTTCAGAGCTCTGTTTTCCATAACTAAAGCACGTTTGTCTAAAGCTCTGGCAATGCAATCTAATAAATTTTCGTTCAGGGGTTTTTCAAATAAATCATACGCGCCTAATTGCATCGCTTTTACCGCCACAGACACATCGGCATAACCTGTTAAAAATATTACCGGAAGCTCACTGTCGAATGCTTTTACCTGCTCAATAAAAGTTAAACCATCCATAGTCGGCATATTTATATCACTGAGGACAACGCCATAAAAGTTGCGACTTAAACGGCTTAAAGCAATACTCGCATCACTAAAGCACTGCACCTCATACCCTTCGAGGGTTAAAAGCTGATTTAACGAATCACGGATCATCGCCTCATCATCAATAACAACCACTTGCTTACAAACAACGGCTTCAATCATTTTTTGGGGCCTCTATGCTTGATAAACTAATAATAAACTGTGCACCGCCTTGAGGACGATTGTGCGCCGTTAAGTAACCATTAAATGAATCAATAATTTGCTTTGATATTGATAAGCCCAGCCCTAAACCATTACTTGACTTGGTACTGTAAAAGGGTTCAAAAATAGATCCCAGCACATGGTGTTCAATACCTGGACCACTATCTAAAATAGAAAGCTTAACGCGCTCCTCAAAACACTCAACATCGAAACTAAGCTCTCGTTTAGGCTCACCTTTCATTGCTTGTGACGCATTGGTGATCACATTAACCAGTACTTGTTCAAATTTTAATGCATCAACCCACACCGTGATCTCTTGCGAAAACTGCGGAGCACTGACGTTAACATCGTCTTGTTTAAGTTGCGGGTGGGTGATCATCAACGCATTGTTTAATAACGCCGACAGTGGATGTGGTCGCAATTGCATTGTCGCCGGCTTACTAAAGTGTTTAAGCTGCGCCACTATTTTATGTACCCGCTCTACCAAATTCTCAATAATAATTAAATTTTCACTTAATGCATTAAGTTTCCCTTTTTTGAGGAAAATTTTAGCGCTTGCCAAATAAGTGTTCATGGCGCTCAGTGGCTGGTTAATTTCATGATTAATACCCGCACTTAGTTGCCCTATTGTGGCTAATTTTGCCGACTGTACTAGTGCAGTTTGCGCTTTTTCAAGCGCTTGAGTGCGCTCTAATACTTCAAGTTCTAAACTGTGACGCGAGTACAGTAATTTTTTATATCCGGCAAAGCGTGCCAATAAGCTGTATCCGACAAAAATAAATACCCAATAAAACAACACCAGCCATAACAATCTGGGCACCTGTAATGCATTTACGCTTGAAATATCAACCAATACCGTCATCGTTGCATTTAGGTGTGTCAGTGGTCTTGAAGCGGCAACATATTCATCTTTAGCAATTTTAAATTGCTCAATGCCCTGACTTTTGTAGCGCTGCTGCTTTATTTGTAACGGTTGATGATCTAAGTAAGCACGGCGCTGTTTAATATCGCGACGTGTAGTAATATCAAGCTCTGTAAACGTGTTTAAACGCCATGCTGGCTCATCTGACATAGCAATAATTTTATCCGCAAGCTGCAAATAAAAATGACTGCCTTTTGAAGTATTTAATAACGAACGATCGTTTTCAAATTTAGCGACATTAATTTTTAGTGCCACAACGCCAATGGCTTTGCCATCTTGGTAAATAGCCTGAGAAAAGTATATTCCGCGCTCTTTCGAGCGCTGTCCGAGGGCAAAGTAAGCGACCTTTTCTCCAGCAAAAGCCTGTTTAAAATAAGGTCTAAATGCAAAGTTGCTCCCTAAAAACGTATAGTCGGTTTGCCAGTTGCTACTTGCAATAACGTCGCCAAGGGGATCTAGTATGTATACATCTGAGGCACCGCTGGCTTGTTGAATATCAGCCAAGTAATTATTAATAGCATTAAAGTGTTGTGATTCATTATTAGTAAAACGAATCAATAAATTATTTTCTGTGAGGAGCTGAGGAATAGCTGCAAAGCGCGCGAGTTCATTATCAATATAATTATTTAATTGAATGACCTGTTGGTCAGCTTGAATTTTAGCTTGGCCTAAATCATAAGCGCGGCCAAATGAAAATGTAACCACCAACAACAGCACTAACAGAATACAAGCAAAAATAATTTTTTTAGGAATGGAGAACATAAACGCCTGTAACACCAAGGTGCTAATAATAACTAATAGCCACTATTGTATCGATTTATAGGCCTTTGCAGAAGAAACTTTTTGTTAACAAGTGTACTGAAACTAAAAAACCGTGAAACAAAAAATATTTCACGGTTCAATTCCCTGCAAAAGGGATGCTGTTTTAGCTTAGTCTACGCTTTTGCAAGCGCTGGTTTGTCTTTAAAGTACTTATACAAACCAATTAATGAGGCTGCAATCCAAAATATTTCAATCACAAAGCTCGCTAAGTTAAAGTTATAACAAAGACTGATAAGCAACAAAATAGCGCCGCTTAGATTCATTAAATTATACGTCAAACTTTTTGGCGATACTTTATTTAGTTGCAGTAAAAAAAACGAACCAACCACTAAAAAAGTGCCACTCATACCAACAATATCAAATAAAAGTGCAATCACACGTCTATCCTTTTCCATTTAAAACCCAACTGACTGGCCCAATCCATGGGGAGGGTTTTTTTCAATCATTGAAACAGCAAAACCAGCGAAGTTTACCAGTGAAAAAAAAGCAAACAAGGGCTTATGTCCGCCTCTTGATAATTTGGGTTAAATAGCTACTTTATTTAAAAGTGACTTTACCACCTATCATTTTATAAGCTGCAGTCCCTCTTATGGTCGCTGGGCGGGCAAAAGGCCGCTCACAGCCAGGGCATACACATTCAGTATGGGTGTGATCTTGGGTTATTCGTTCTATAAAACATTTTACCAACGCCCCTTTGCCCCCTTTACGATATTTAAATAAAGGCGCTTTGCACGCAGAACAAAATATATCGACCGTTTTTGTAGGCCCTTTTTTATTGGGCTTAGCCATACTACCTCAATGGTTATTTTACGATTACTAAGGCGTATATGCTATCACATGATAGAAGAGAAATTGATGGGAGTAAGCATTACTGATCAGAGTTATTATTGATTAGGTAATTATGTTAAAAAATATTGTGTTATTAAACTTTATTAGCTAAACGTATTAATTGAGCCGACAGTACATTCATACAAAAGGGCTTTATAATAAACCCTGATACCTTTGCATTAATTATCTTTTTTACGGTCTCAGAATTGTCTTCACAGGTCACCATAAGTACGGGAAGCTGAGCATGCTCAGTATCGTTTCTAATCGCATCAAGTAAGTTTAGACCATCCATTTTTGGCATATGTAAATCTGTTATAACCAAATCTATGAGTTGATTTTGCAGTATAGTTAATGCTTGCTGACCGTCGGTTGCTTCAACAATGTCTTTATAATCTAACTGCCTCAACATATTAATGAGCACATGGCGCATTAATGGCATGTCATCAACAACTAATATTCTCATACGAATGATTAACCAAAGTAGGTGCAAACAAATTTTTATCAAACTGAATTAACAAAAACTGTTATAGGTAGTATCTAAATTAGTTAACTATAGCTATTGAAGCAAATAATCAGTTTTATTTACACAATGCAAGTTTGATAATAGAGCATTTAAAAATTACCAAACGAAGCTTGAATAAGCCCAGCTAAGCATGCTGGATTGAGTGTAATTTCAAGCCCTCGTTTACCGGCACTCACATAAATAGTATCAAAGTCTAATGCGCTTGAGTGTATGTAGGTTTTTAAGCGCTTTTTTTGTCCAAGAGGGCTAACGCCTCCTAAAATATACCCTGTACTTGCCTGTACTTTTTGCGGCTCTGCCAGCATTACTTTTTTAACTGCGCAGAGCCTAGCCAATCGCTTCAAATTAATCTGCTGAGTAACTGGCGTCACAGCAACAATTAGTTGTTGTTCTGAGGTTTCTAACACCAATGTTTTAAATACTTGAGCGCTATTAAGATTTAGCTTTTCAACTGCTTCAAGGCCGTAATTAGTGTTGTTTACATCGTGCTCATAGCTTAAAGTAGTAAATGAAACGTTAGAGCTTTTAAGCATTTGAATAGCTGGCGTCATACTCACCTCCATTGGTTAATCATTTCATACAAACTTCTACTAAAACTACATTTCAAGACATTATGTGAAAGTTAAAAATGAAGAACACTTCTGCCACAGCTTTTTTTTAAATAAATACTCAAGTTTTCCCATATGATTTTATTATTCACTTGAAAACTAATGATATAGTTATTAGATGAATAATTTATTCTGACAAAAGAAACTCCAAGCACTGGCACTCAAAATAATCATATCCTGTAAGCATTTTTTGAGTAAACCGATTCTAAACCTACACAAACCTATTAAATAATTAACAACCTTTACTTTTACAAAAATCAAACCTAATGTAAATGGTATATATAATTAAGATTGCCGTTAAAACCTTGCCATATCCGTCTTAATTGTAAAATAACAAAAAAGGACACTGAATGTTTTTAGATTACTTTGCCTTAGGAATACTAGTATTTGTTGGTATTTTTTTATTTTACGGAATTATTGCATTGCATGATATTCCCTACGAGATAGCTAAAAAACGTAATCACCCACACCTAGATGCAATTCATTACGCTGGGTGGGTTAGTCTATTTACACTTCACGTTATTTGGCCTTTTTTGTGGATTTGGGCAACTCTATGGCGTGACGATCGTGGTTGGGGCTTTAATCATTTACAGCAAGAACATGATGAGCTTGCCGCACAAGTAACGCAATTAACAGCAACAGTTGAGAGCCTACAGAAACAACTAAACGATACAAACAATAAGAGTGCATAATGGATTTACTATTAATACTAACCTACACCGCGCTATGTATTGCGATATTTAGAATTTTTAATATACCACTAACAAAATGGACGGTTCCTACGGCAATTTTAGGTGGCGTACTCTTAATCGGCACGCTTATTTTAGTGATGAATTATAACCACCCACATGCAAATATTGCACGCAATGTATATATAACGACTCCTATCATTCCTAATGTTCGCGGTATTGTGACAGATATTACAGTAAAACCTAATGAAAAAGTGAAAGCTGGCGATTTGCTATTCAGCATTAACGACACACCTTATCAAGCAAAAGTAAATGAGGCCACAGCACAGTTGCAAGATGCTATTCAAGTAGCCAAAGGTTTAGAAGCATCATTCAAATCAGCCCAAGCAAGCACTCTAAGAGCAAAAGCTGAATACTTTCGCAGTAAGCTTGAGTTTGATCGCTATCAGGAGGGGGCGAAAAAAGGCGCTTACTCTAAAGGCAGTGTTGATAATATGAAGGGGGTATATTACGCGGCAAAAGCAACCTACGAAGCTTCGCAAGCTGAAGAAGATCGCCAACGTATTGCATTTGAATCAGAGGTAAATGGTAAGCAAACCATTGTCGCTCAAGCTGAAGCACGCCTTGAACAGGCGCAATTTAACCTTGATAGTACCAATATTTATGCACCTACTGATGGTTATGTAACCCAATTAACCTTACGCCCTGGTATGATGGCTGTTCCTATGCCACTTCGTCCTGTAATGTCGTTTGTGCACGATGAAGAAGCTCAGTTTGTTGCTTTATTTCGTCAAAACTCAGCATTGCGTTTAAAGCCAGGCTATAAAGCTGACTTTATTTTTAAGGCTATTCCAGGAAAAGCCTTTGCCGGAGAAATAGTCTCTGTATTACCGGCCATGGCTGAAGGTCAAGTGCAAGCACAAGGTACATTAATGAGTAGCAAAAATTTTAATCGTAATGGTCAAGTTGTTGTTGTATTAAAGCTAATCGATGATATGAGTGAATATGACTTACCTAAAGGCACCAGTGCTGAAATCGCTGTTTATTCTGACCACTTTGAGCATGTTTCGGTAATGCGTAAGGTATTGATCAGAATGAAAAGCTGGCAAAATTACCTGTTCTTAGATCATTAAACTAACTTTTATATTAAAAAAAATGACGCCTATTGGCGCCATTTTTATTTAATAGATTAATAATTACTTAGTTAGGTCATCAAAAAACTTTTTAACACCATCAAAAAAGCCTTGTTCTTTTGGACGGTTCTTTGAGCTATCTTTGCCCATGCTTTCTTCAAGTTCAGTTAGCAACTCACGTTGACGCTCGTTAAGGTTCACTGGTGTCTCAATCACCACTTTACAAATTAAGTCACCTTGAGCACCACTGCGTACAGACTTAACACCTTTGCCACGCATACGGAACATTTTTCCCGTTTGTGTTTCTGACGGTATTTTAAGTTTTGCACGGCCATCTAATGTTGGTACTTCAATTTCACCGCCAAGGCCTGCTGTAGTAAAGCTAATAGGCACTTCACAGTATAAATTGTTCGCTTCACGAACAAATATCTTATGTTCACGAACCGACACTTGCACATATAAATCACCTGCTGGTGCGCCATGCATACCAGCTTCACCTTCGCCAGATAAACGAATACGGTCACCTGTATCAACACCTGCTGGAATTTTTACCGATAATGTTTTGGTTTTCTCTACGCGGCCTTGGCCATGACATTTGTTACAAGGATCTGAAATAATTTGACCTTGTCCATGACATGTTGGACAAGTTTGTTGTACAGCAAAAAAGCCTTGGCGCATTTGTACTTGGCCTGCACCGTGACAGGTTGTACATGTTTTTGGCTTAGAACCCGCTTTGGCACCGCTGCCATCACACGGCTCACAACTAACCCAAGTCGGTACTTTAATTTCAACGTCTTTACCACGAACCGCTTCTTCTAAGCTTAAGTCCATGTTGTAACGTAAATCTGAACCACGCTGCTGGCGAGATTGGCGTCGGCCACCGCCGCCTCCAAAAATATCACCGAATACATCACCAAAAATATCACCAAAATCACCTTGGCCGCCGCCAAAGCCACCGTGACCGCCGCCACCACCTTGTTCGAAGGCTGCATGGCCGTATTGGTCATACATTTGACGTTTTTGATCGTCCGTTAATATTTCGTAGGCTTCCTTTACTTCCTTAAACTTGGTTTCAAGGTCTTTATCACCGGCGGTACGATCTGGATGATATTTCATCGCTAAGCGTTTATACGCTTTTTTTATGTCTCGCTCACTCGCATCTTTGCTTACGCCGAGGACTTCGTAATAATCGCGTTTTGACATATCTATCACACTACTCTTTTCTATGTGCAGCGCTAGCTGCTGGACAAACCGATAAATCATATCGATTTATCATTGAATTTTTAAAGCACTTTACTTACATCTCTTACATACAAAAGGCGCGTTAAGCTTTAGCCTACGCGCCTCAGGTGTTCATCCTAACTTAAACACACAATGTAGTCATAGTGTTTTCGGTTAGCGAGAAGCGTTAGTAACAATTACTTGTCGTCTTTAACTTCTTCGAACTCTGCATCAACAACATCGTCGTCTTGCTTAGCAGACTGTTGTTGCTCTGCACCGGCATCACCACCTGCTTGTTGTGCTTTAGCTTGGGCAATTTCCATTAGTTTTTGAGACTTTTCAGCAAGCGCTTGTGTTTTAGCTTCAATTTCTGCTTTGTCGTCGCTCTTAATAGCACCTTCAAGGTCAACAACAGCCGCTTCAATTGCTTCTTTATCTTCGCTTGGTAGTGCGTCACCCGCTTCTTCAATTTGTTTACGTGTACCGTGAACAAGTGCGTCAGCTTGGTTACGTGCAGCCACTAACTCTTCAAACTTTTTATCGTCTTCAGCATGTGCTTCTGCATCGCGAACCATTTTTTCAACTTCTTCATCACTTAAACCTGAAGACGCTTGAATGGTGATTTTTTGCTCTTTACCGGTGTCTTTATCTTTAGCCGATACATGTAAGATACCATCCGCATCCACATCGAATGTTACTTCGATTTGTGGTGTACCACGTTGTGCTGGGCGAATACCTTCTAGGTTAAATTGACCTAGAGATTTATTGTCGCTTGAACGTTTACGCTCACCTTGTAGCACATGAATGGTTACCGCAGATTGGTTATCTTCTGCTGTTGAGAATGTTTGCGATTTCTTAGTAGGAATCGTCGTGTTTTTCTCAATCAGTGCCGTCATTACTGAACCCATCGTCTCAATACCTAGAGATAATGGTGATACGTCTAGTAATAGTACGTCTTTCACGTCGCCTGCAAGTACACCACCTTGAATCGCTGCACCTACTGCAACTGCTTCATCAGGGTTAACGTCTTTACGTGGCTCTTTACCGAAGAACTCTGCTACTGTTTTTTGAACAAGTGGCATACGAGTTTGACCACCCACTAGAATGATATCGTTGATATCGTTCACAGATAGGTCTGCATCAGCAAGTGCACGCTTAAGCGGTTCAATTGACTTAGTCACTAAGTCTTCAACTAATGACTCAAGCTTGGCACGTGTTAATTTCACGTTCATATGCTTAGGACCAGACGCATCAGCGGTTACATACGGAAGGTTTACTTCTGTAGATTGTGCTGATGAAAGCTCAATTTTTGCTTTCTCTGCTGCTTCTTTAACACGTTGCATAGCAAGTGGGTCAGTTTGTAAATCGATACCTTGATCTTTCTTAAATTCAGCTACTAGGTAGTTGATAACACGGTTATCGAAATCTTCACCACCTAAGTGGGTGTCACCGTTAGTCGCTAGAACTTCAAATGTGTGCTCGCCTTCAACTTCATCAATTTCAATAATTGATAAATCGAAAGTACCACCACCTAAGTCATATACCGCTACTACGTTTTCGCCACGGTTTTTATCCATACCGTATGCAAGTGCAGCAGCCGTTGGCTCATTAATGATACGTTTAACTTCAAGACCCGCAATACGGCCAGCATCTTTGGTTGCTTGACGTTGTGAATCGTTAAAGTATGCCGGTACTGTGATTACCGCTTCAGTTACTTCTTCACCTAAGAAGTCTTCAGCTGTTTTCTTCATTTTTTTCAGTACTTCAGCAGAAATTTGTGGTGCAGCGCGTTTTTCGCCGCCCGCTTCAACCCATGCATCGCCATTATCAGCTTTGATAATTTTGAAAGGCATGATGCCGATATCACGTTGTACTTCTTCGTCTTCAAAACGACGACCAATTAAACGCTTAATTGCGAACAATGTGTTTGTTGGGTTAGTTACCGCCTGACGTTTTGCAGGTTGACCTACTAAAGTCTCACCGTCTTGCGTGTAAGCAATAATAGACGGGGTTGTGCGATCGCCTTCCGCATTTTCAATAACACGTGCTTTGTCACCATCAAGTACTGCAACACAAGAGTTAGTAGTACCTAAATCGATTCCAATAATTCTACCCATGAATCTTCTCCAACTTCTAAATTCGTTAATACGTTCGATGACTAGTTAATAGGGATGCCACAAACTTAATTCAACTGTAAAAATGAAAAAAAATTCATTTTTTTTAATTTATTTACTAAATAACCCTAAAAAGAGTAAGGATTGCTCATTTTTTGTTATTTAAGAGGACCTTTATTGTCTGGTCTGATGAGTTTGTGTGTGATATAAATTTAGTAAATAACATCAAAAGGACATTATTTGTGCACTTTGAACAATTATTACAACTCGCCTCTCAAGTAAGTCAGAAAACAGATCAAGAAATCAATACTATGCAGTTCCCTGCTAATTGGTGCCAAGGTCGAACCGCTTTTGGCGGACTTTCTGCGGCGCTTCTTTATCAAGCAATGCGCAATAACGTTGATTCATCAAGACGACTGCTTTCTTTAAGTACAAACTTTGTCGGCCCATTATTGGCTGAAAAGCCATTTTCTTTGTCGGTAGAAATATTACGTGAAGGGAAAAGCAGTACCCAAGTGCTCGCCAAAGCCATTCAAGATGATGCAGTATGCGTTATTGTACAGGCCTGTTTTGCTAAAAACCGTAATTCATCAATTAATGTACCGGTATCAAAGTCGCTAAGCTTACACCCTGTGAACGAACGTCACTGTTTAGGATTTGTACCTGGGCAAATGCCAGAGTTTTTCCAACATGTTGATTTATGCCCTCAACAAGGAGCCATGCCGTTTAGCAGTGCTGAAACCTCTCATTTAGGTGGTTGGATGCGCTTTAAACATACGCCAGAAGTAATTACAGAAGCCCATGTTATTGCCCTTACTGACGCATGGCCGCCAACCTTGCTGCAAATGTTTAAACAACCAGCACCGGCAAGTAGTATGTCGTGGTATTTAGAATTTGTGCAAGCGCCTAGCTTAGCGCCGGGTGAATGGTTAGGCTTTGAAGCAATCACTCATCATTCAAAAGATGGCTACGGACTTGAAGATGGCTGTATTTGGTCGCAATCGGGCGAGCTTATTGCGCTCACCCGCCAAACCGTGGCTTTATTTGATTAACAATTAAAAACGAGTGAAGTCGCGCTGGGTATATTGTTTATCTAAATTAAGCATTATGGTGCGATATTCACCGCTTTGAATTATGTTAGCTAAGCCTTTGTCAAAACGGCTTCTGAGGCCATCATCGTTAAAATACGCAGGCATTTCAGAAAATGGGAAAATAGTATGGATAACATAATCTTGAGTCGTATGGTTTTTTTGATACTCTTTTAAATAGTAAAAAAATATGCGCCTATCAATAATGATTGTATCGACCCACCCTGCCATTAAATGATGTATTTGCGCCTGTTGATTAAGTACTTCTTCGTATCCTCCTAAACTATGCAAATTATTACCAAACTCCTGAGGTAAAAAAACAGGTGCATTTTGAAAGGCAAGTACGCTTTTTGTTGCAAGCTGGTACACCGAATCAATTGTAAAATTTTTCCTTTTAAGGCTTACCACCACATTTTCATAGTTAATAACAGATTCACTTTTATAAACACCCGCAATTAAATTGCCGGTGTAGTTTAATGCAATGTCTATACTGCCCTGAACCAAAGAGCTGTCGCTACGCTGATTTGCCATATAATGAACTTTAATATCATTGATTTTTTGGTCGCGTAGCGCTGCCTTAACAATTTCAATTTGAATGCCTGAATCGTTATAGCTAATAACGTAGGGTGAAATAGTAGGATTAGCGGCTACATGAATGGTTGATGACGCTTGGTCTTTAGCAAAAGCTAATGCAGCAGAACTTAGCCCAAAAAGCATAAAAAATAAAATGACTTTCACTTGCATCCCTCAGTTAAATTAATTTAAGTCATACACTACTTTTTTAATATAAATAATAAGTAATTTTTACCTTAGTATTTGTATTTAAATCGCAAATATTGCACACTTTATTGTAT